>JBCCLY010000530.1:0-3650 GCA_039026655.1 Cyanobacteria bacterium P01_C01_bin.38
CAAGTAACTATTACCTGGGCGTACAAAGTCAAGTTTTTTAACTTTTCGGAAACAAGTACGAGTTAAATTAGCGCTTCTAAAATCGGAATTTTTTAGGTTAGCAAGAGTAAAATTTGCATCAGTTAAATCGGCATTACGAAAACTTGTACCGCCAAACGCCGCAAAAGCCACAGCAGTATTACGGATGATAGCCTGCTTTTTATCTCCTTTGATAGCTCGCCAACCGATATAAGCACTTACGACAGCTCCGGCTACGGCGAAGGCTCCTAAAGCAGCTTGCATTCCTCGGCGAACTAGAATGAAAAAGAAGATAATTGATATGACGATTGCAACCCAGCCTGCTACTCGGTTTTCTAAACTCGAACTGTCAAAGATTAATGATGCCAAGAAACTATTCAAGGCAAATAAAACCCCCGACATCCCTGCAAGCAGCCAGGAAAAAAACACCAGAAAAATCGCATGATGCTTAGCGCGGCTAAAGTTTGCACCCGTTAGAATTGCACCAGTAAAATTAGCGCCGCGAATATCTGCATCGCTAAAATCAGCATTTTTCAGGTTTTGTCCTTTAAATGACTTTCCTTGTAGGTTTTGCCCTGAGTAATCCACAGGCATAATTCCAAAAGTTCCACTACAAGTTTATATAGGTGTGAGTCGCTTTAACTTATGCAGCTTGGGTAAAGAGTAGTGAGTTAGGAGTTAGGAGTTAAAAATGATGATGAGGTTTAGAAGTGGTGAAGTTTCTCCTCATCATCCCTTCACTCTCTTCCTCCCTCTATCACCTATGCCCAATTACCCACTACCCACTACCCATTACCCAATCCCCAATTAGTTATGAAACACGATGCTAATTAAAGGAATAAAAGTCCATACCAACCATTTTAAGGAGGTTAGATGAATCTTTGGAGTTGGTTGTGGTTGAGATAAAAGGGCTTCTACTCTTTCTTCTAAACGATTGGCACCGGGTGAATTTAATGCTGCACAAAGAACTTCTGAAGATACAGGGGGGCTGCTAACAACCATTATTAGAGATTCTGCGAGCAGCAAGGGATCTACAGATAAAACTGCGTGAGCGTCGGCTCGTAATTCTCGCAAAGTTAATAATTCCTGCCACAAAGCTTCTGTATTTGGTAGCCAAGAAGTACATTCTCGCATCCAACCCAGCCAAAAAAACCAGAATGTATCGCGATAACAATAATGTCCTTGTTCGTGGGCTAAAACGGTTTCTAATTGATTGCTTGAAAGAGTTTCTAATAATCCAGTACTTAAGACTAATTCAGGTTTGAAAAAGCCAATTTGCCCTGCAAATAATGCCCCTGTATTTAACAAACGAACTTGTTTTCCTTCTATAGTAGCTATCGGACAGTCGCGAGTAGATTTTACAGATAGCCATCCTTGCCATGCCTGTTTAATGCACATTATGGCAAAAAACGCAATTGTAAGTAAGGCGATCGCATAGCCATAGCATCCCGTTTGCAAGCCTGCCATTCTACCTTGAGGTCCCATGAACAACAAAGCAAATATTGTTGTGAAAATTAATAAGGGAGGAAACAGAAAGAAAAATAGTGCTTTGTGCAAGCGTTGATTCCATTTACCTTTGTTTTGAGTCCATATAAATCTTATGGTATTGGCAACTATTAAAGCTGCAAAAATTATTAATAAATGCATTATTCCTCCCTTGCCTGTCGTGCAGCTTGAACTCGTTTTGCTATTGCTTGTATTTTCGCAGAATCTGCTTCATCTAAGCTATCTGCAAAAGCCGCAATTACATCGGGATTTCCCACCTTGAGAAACTGCTGTAACTGCTCGTGTGCTTGAATAACTTCTGCCTGTTGCTTTGTTAACAGTGGCTGCCAATAAAAAGCTTTTCCCCGTTTATTACATTCAAGCCAACCTTTTTGAGTTAGTCGTCGCAGCACAGTAGTAACTGAAGTATAAGCTAATTCGCGGTTAGGGTCAGCCAAAATGCACTCATGTACATTTCTTACCGTAGCCTTACCCAACTGCCACACAATATTTAAAATTTCCGCTTCCAACGGGCCAAGAGAAAGTTGTTTGGGACGGTAATCTGGTAGAGGAGCCATTTAGATTTTAGATTTTAGATTTTAGATTTTGGATTAATATATATCGCTTTTTCCACACTACAACAGTTAACAGTTAACAGTGAACAGTTACCAGTTACCAACTACCAATTATCAATCCCCAATTACCCTTCGGGTATCTCCCTCCGGGAGACGCTTCGCTAACAGCAGTCGCTCATGGGGGAGACCCCCAAGACCGCGCTGCTTCACCAACTACCAACTACCAATCCCCCATGCCCAATGCCCAATTACCAATTCCCAATTCCCAATTACCATTGACACCGGCAGCGTATTAAAATCTCGGCAGTATATAAAAGCAGGTGTATCAAGCGCGTGAAGTTATTTATTTATCATGCTCCGGAAGAAACCCCAACTCAGCAAATGCCAGAATGCGCGATCGCAGTTGATGTGTTGCGCGCAACTACAACGATGGCAACGGTTTTGGCTCGCGGTGGGGAAGCTGTTCAATTTTTCAGCGATTTGGATAAGCTTGTGGAAGTCAGTGAAAATTTTCCTGCTGACAAACGCTTGCGGGCTGGAGAAAGGGGTGGTGCAAAAGTTCCTAATTTTGATTTAGGCAATTCTCCTTTAGATTGCACGCAGGAAGTGGTGGAAGGAAAGCGCTTGTTTATCAGCACGACTAACGGTACTCGTGCTTTACAAAGAATACAGAATGCTCAAACGGTTATTACTGGAGCGTTTGTTAATTTAACTTCTGTGGTGGAATATTTAGCTAAGAATAAGCCCGAAAATGTCTGGATGGTGGGTTCCGGATGGGAAGGTAGTTACTCTCTTGAGGATACTGCTTGTGCTGGGGCGATCGCTCATCATCTATTGGAAAAAACTAAGTTATCTATAGATGACGTTGCGGGTAACGATGAAGTAGTTGCAGCAATGGCGCTTTATTCTCAGTGGAAAGATGATTTGTTACAAATGTTTAAATACGCCAGCCACGGTAAACGTTTATTAGGTTTGGATTGCAATGATGATTTAAAATACTGTTCTGAAATTGATACTTTGGATGTGTTGCCAATGCAAAAAGAGCCGGGGGTTTTAAAAAGACACGGTTGATAGATTTTACAAATTTGACTGATTAACTGATAACTGATTCCCAGTCTCTGGCTGGGAATCCATAAGCGAAGGCTCTGCCTTCAAAGTTTGTAGGTTGGGTTAGTTTGTAGGTTGGGTTAGGTTCACTAATAAATTCAATTCCAACAAATAACTTATATTTGAACCGTAACCCAACACGACGTTATCGGTTTGCTTGTAATATTTATCCGCAATCATAATGTATTTCTAACTTATATATTCGACATTTAACCAAACAATACGCTTCAACCAAAAATTGATGTTGGGTTAGGTTGCTTTTTCACTTTTTATTAACTATGAATATTATCGTGCGTCTAACCCAACCTACGAGCTATGAACTGTGTACTGCCTGTAAAATGTTTATCAACCAAATGGTAGTTTGTAGGTTGGGTTCGGTTCACGAATAAATACAAATTCCAACAAATAACTTATATTTGAACCGTAACCCAACACGACGTTATCGGTTTGCTCGTAATATTTATC
>JBCCLY010000531.1:0-3647 GCA_039026655.1 Cyanobacteria bacterium P01_C01_bin.38
AAATTATTCGCTACAATGCTTGCTGTATCGTCGTTCACAAGGTGGGATTATGCTCCCTTGGTCGTTAAACATTCAAGCATAAAGCAAAACACAATTTTACACATTAATAGTTATCAATAAAATACCGATTAGGAGAAAACGCTGTGAAAATCAACTGGTTAGTATCTGGTACTACTTTTGCTTCTGTACTAATGCTATCGTCGCCCGCTCACGGTGCGAAACTGTCTTCCTGGCGTTTTAATGCCGATCAAAATAGACTAGAATTTCAAACTGATGGTGCAGTTCAACCTCAAGCACAATTAATCTTTAATCCTACTCGTTTAGTAATTGATTTACCAGGAACGACATTTGGGCGACCCCAGTTAACCGAACCTGTTGGGGGTGCGATTCGTTCTCTTCGTGTTGGGCAGTTTAATCCACAAACGGCTCGTATAGTTGTCGAAATGAATCGCGGGTATACTCTTGACCCCGCTCAAGTCAAATTTATCGGTATAACTCCTAGCAAGTGGACGGTACAGCTACCTACACCAAAACCTGAAAATAATGTTGTTTCTCCTAGAAGTGCTTTCAGTGTAATTACCCCAACATCTAACTCCACACCACCGACAACAATAGCTGCTACTAATTCAAATGCAGCAACAAAAATCGAAGGTTTTCAAATTACTGGGGACGGATTTTACCTGCGTACCAGCGGATCTAAGCCCAAAATTAAAGTCAATCGCAGTCGCGATCGCAAAGAAATTAATATAGATATTTCGGATGCGGCTTTAAGTTCGGCAGTTCAACGGGAGATATCGGTTAACAAGCATTCGGTTAGCCGCGTTCGATTTACCCAAATTGATGGTAAATCCCCAGTTCTTCGCATGATTTTACAGGTGGATAAAGATGCCCCCAATTGGCGAGCTGCCACCAGCGGTAACAATGCTTTAATAGTTCTACCCAATCGTCTGGGCAGTAGGTTATCTAGAAATAATAGTTCTGATGAAAATGACAGTGAAAGTAGTTCTAATTCAAGTGAGAGTAGTCAATCGAATTTTCCCATTCCAGCAGTCCGAACTTCCAGAAATATAAATATAAATAGAAATAGAACAGCAACAATTGAATCTGTAGAATTAGCTGCTACAGGTACTCAATTATTAATTCGAGGAAATCAAAATCTTGATGCTGATGGTGGCTGGGACAGAAAATCCGGTTTATATCGTATCACCATTAACAATGCCAAATTGGCTCCTAAAGTTAGAGGTCCTAAATTCAACGCCAGTAGCCCTATTTTACGAGTTAAATTGCAGCAAGTTGAATCGGACAAAGTTGCTATCTTTGTTCAACCCGCTTCCGGAGTACAAATTGGCGAACTAAATCAACTTAGCAACAAACTTTTATCTTTAGGATTACAACGCAGTCGTCGAGTTATACCTCCTACAAATTCTAGAGGTTTACCACCTATATCTCCAACAATTCCTAGACCTACAACTCGTCGTCCAATCATGACTCTTCCCCGCACTAGCCAGCCAACAACAGGGCGATCGCGAGTTCCTAACGGTAGAGTTTCCGTAATTGTTGACCCCGGACATGGTGGTAAAGATCCAGGTGCAATTGGTATCGGCGGACTAAAGGAAAAAGACGTTATTTTACCTATTAGTATAAGAGTTGCCCAAATTTTGCAGCAAAACGGAGTGCAAGCAGTACTTAGTCGCAATTCCGACTATTTTGTCAGTCTTAAAGGACGAGTAGATATGGCAGAACGCGGAAATGCCGATTTATTTGTCAGCATTCACGCTAATTCTGTTGGTTTGAGTCGTCCGGATGTCAACGGTTTAGAAGTTTACTATTACAGCAGTGGTTATAACCTAGCGAAAAGTGTTCGTAGCGCTATCTTAAATTCTGTAAGCGTTAGAGATCGAGGAGTACGAAAAGCCAGGTTTTACGTACTGAGAAAAACTTCCATGCCTGCAATTCTTGTGGAAACAGGTTATGTTACCGGACGGGAAGATGCAGCAAAACTAGTTTCTCCCCAATATCGAGAGCAAATGGCACAGGGAATTGCTAATGGTATTCTCAGCTACATAAGAAGAAGATAAGTCTAAAATTTAAACAAAATAATAGCCGTATCGTAGTATATTTACTCAGATACGGCTATTTTTCGTTTTTTTTCAATACTTTGTAGATATGTGATTTAAAAATTTGCATTTACCCTTACTTAACTAATGTCTCGCCACCATAATGATTTCTAACGGCAACCCCTGTTAAGTAGGTCGGTGTTGAAAATCGTAATTAGGGCAAGGGAGTAGGGTTGGGGGGAGTAGGCAGTAGGAATAAGGGTTTAAGGGTAATTTACAATCTGTTACATAGCTTGGTTTATTTGTGCCGACTTACTTATATTTAATTTTGAATATTTAATTTTTAGTATTTAATATCTAATATTTAATCCGTCTTATGTAGGCAAAGGTATTGAAGAGTACCTACATTTAAGTACAAAATATAGTAAAAATTTTAGAAGCGACAAAGTTAAGATGTAAAATTCTCTTTCATGTCGGATTTAGTAGTTCTTTTCTTGAAGTTTCTTCTAAATCTCCTGTTCCAAATTCAAAACTATTATCAAAATTAGCCTGTGTTTTCATCCTCTATATTTGAAGGCAATCTTTACCATTTATCCGAAAAAGAACCCCAACGTGCCCCTATAGGTGTTTTTGATAGTGGCGTGGGTGGTTTAACGGTACTGCGCCAAATTTACGAACAACTCAAGAATGAATCAATAATTTACTTTGCCGATACAGCTAGACTACCTTACGGTATTCGTTCCCAAGAAGAAATTATCCAATTTACCCGAGAAATTATCTTTTGGATGGAAAGTCAAGGCGTGAAAATGGTGATTATGGCTTGCAGCACCAGTTCCGCTTTAGCATTGGAAACGGTACGTTCTGAATTTAAAGTTCCTATACTTGGACTTATCCTACCGGGTGCAGTAACTGCCGTGAAAGCCGGGAAACGTATCGGCGTAATTGCTACACCAGCAACAGCCAAAAGCAATGCTTATAAGCAGGCTATTCAAGAAATTAATAGTAATACTCAAGTCTGGCAAGTTGGTTGTCCCGAGTTTGTTCCTCTTATCGAACAAAACCGCATTGATGATTCCTATACCTTTGAAGTTGCACGTTCCTATCTCGAACCTTTATTAAAGCAGGAAATTGATGCCTTAGTCTACGGCTGTACTCATTATCCACATCTGTCAACACTATTGCGTTCGCTGCTTGGTGAATCTGTAGCATTAGTAGATCCAGGAAAGAGTGTTGTTGAGGCTTGTGCCCAAGAACTAGATTTGTTGGGCTTAAAAAATACTTACCCACCTTTACCAACTCGGTTTGCTGTAAGCGGAAGCCCACAACAATTTGCTCAGTCTTCAGTTAAGTGGCTCGGCTGTACTCCAATAGTTGAATCGGTAAATTTAGCTAAAGCGGCAGAAGCCCCACACTTACTTGAAAAGAAGTGTGGGGACGCGAATAATGCGGGAAGCATAGCTACACCGCATTTTCGCTCATGAATCCCGGATAAAAGCGCCGCGTCCTCAAGAACAATGTTAATTTTTAATTAACGAGTTATTAAGGGCAGCGGCGCTTTTATCAATAACAAAGCATATCATGGTATGATGT
>JBCCLY010000532.1:0-3646 GCA_039026655.1 Cyanobacteria bacterium P01_C01_bin.38
AACTTAATTCATATCATACATAAACTACAATTGAGGCATCAATTGCAGCGTACCAACACCTAATTCCTTGGGTGATAAATAGCGTGCTTCAAATAAAGCCATCATGTCTCGTAACTGCGGATTACCACGAGAAGCTCCGGTTAATCCTTTGGCAATGATTAAACCGCAATATCCCTTAGTATGTTTACAGCGCTGATTCCACTTTTTTCTAGCTTCAACATGATCTGGATCGTCATCTTCAAATTCACCAAAGAGAAATAATTCTTGATTTTGAGTTTGTAGTAAACCAAGATCGTAATGAGTGCCATCAAAAGGATCTGCGCCTGGATTAAAACAAATTGCACTAAGCCCACCGTCTTTTTTAATGCATTCAATTATATTTTTTGCCTTTGGACGGGAAGTTTGGACTAATATCACTGGTAAACCTTCGCCAGCTTGCGCTAATTCACCAACTTTATAATACTTAGAAGTTTCCTGTAGATATTCCAACATTTCCCATGAAATCATACCTAAGCTAAGAAAAGAGTCTTGGGGTATTAAATCATCCCGTAGCGAAAGACTTGCAATTGGAGGATTGAGCATCATTTCCTCATCATCCTCAAAGCTTAACATTTCTTCTAATTCTGAGGCTAACTGCGGTTGAGTAGCGACAGTAACTGATATTGATTTAGTATTTGATTCGGAGGAAGAGGGTAAAGATATACGATAATGATGGCTCAAAGATGGAAACAAACCATTTTTTAATTTGAGCCTTTGATCGCGAATAAAGCGATATAAAGCGGAATAAGCTACTAATGAAATCAGTGCTTCTTCTTCATATAAAATAGATCGCACCCCTTCAAGAGGATGAATGTTGCCAAAAGTAGGGTTGATTTCTGATAACGGGTAATCTGCTAAATCCGTAAATATATCTTCTTCTCCATCGGTACTCGTCGCACGTTCAAAAGTTAAAAATAAACAATCTTGCTTGAGAAAAGCTTCTTCTAAATACTCTTGTGAAGAATCTTCCTTTAAAACAGTGGCACGAAAAATCTTAAGGGATTCTTCCGAACGATAAAGTAAAACCCCATATTCCATACCTAGCATCCCCATTACTGAAGCATAAAGGGTGCCAATATCCCATTTATTAATTTCTATCGATAAAATTTGCTGTTCTTCTAAAAATTCCCAGGGTGCCAATTCCCAAATAGCAAAAGCTTTGTCCCTTAATAAATTTGCATATTCCGGGGGCAGATCGGGAATTTGATTATCAACAACTTCTGAAAAACCGCGAAAAAGCTCATCAATCAAAGGTAATTCAGGTATTCGATCGATCACAATATCTATATCTTGTAATACCCCACGTAAATAAAATTGAATTTCCCTATTTTGGACTACAATTTTCTGTGGACGTGCTGGTTTTGCCTGATTGTGAGGACTTTCTATTGCTCGCATCAAAGTACGAACAATTGCTTCTGGGCCAGCTTGAGAATTCACAACATCCATTGAGCGTACAATTCCTTCGTGAGCGTCAACCCAAAGAATGCACTCATTTTGCTCTTGTGAATCTTCCCCGCTTGTAGATGGTGAAAATGGACGGCGATCGCCTTCCCATACAGAAGGAATTTGGGGTAATTTCTTCAAACGACGAATGGTAGAGCGACTTAAACTTGTCATAGAGTAGATTTTTAAGTTTTAGCATTCTGTACAAATTTTATTTTTAGGAGAAGGAGATAATGGTAAAAATTTATTATTCTCCTGTATTAAAAAGCTTGAAGAGGTTGTCTTCCACAAAAGCCTGACTCCGAAATTTATATATATGCCTATGGTTGTTCAATTTTAGAATAAAACCTGTAGGGATACTGCAATCATTATTCTATCTACAGGCTTAATAAATTTAGATATCTAATCAAAAAAGAATGTTTCTCAGAGGTTACAAGAAAATTAAATCAAAATTTCTTCCATTCGGTAGCTTCATCAATGTCGCTAGAATGAGTACAAGAGCAAAAATGGAACTACTAAATTTTTTGAGTTCCCGCTCACAATTCACTGGCTAGAGCCGTATCCGTAACAGTTAAACCATATTATTGGAGTATTTAACAGATGACACAAGCAACTGAGTCTCAAAAGAAAGGAATTCTACTAAGCGAAGCCGCATTAGCGCAAGTTAAATTATTGCAAGAACAACAAGGAAAAGAACTTTGTTTGCGGGTAGGGGTACGTCAAGGTGGCTGTTCTGGAATGTCTTACATGATGGACTTTGAAGACCCCAGTAAAATTAGCGACAATGATGACATCTTTGATTACGATGGCTTTAAAATAGTTTGCGACCGTAAAAGTTTATTATATCTTTATGGTTTGATGCTTGATTATAGCAATTCGTTAATTGGTGGAGGTTTCCAGTTTACCAATCCCAACGCCAACACCACTTGTGGTTGTGGTAAATCCTTTGGTGTCTAAGGATAATTATTAAAAGTCCTTTGTGTTTTTTCGTAAATAGTTATTTATTACGATTTATATCTTGCACCATTTGTAAAGCAGCTTTCTAAACCACTTCGGTTAAGAATTTTCAGGCTTTAGCAGTGCAAAATTCAGGGAGCAAGATTTTTGATATAAAGGACTTTTAAGAATTTTAAGAATTTGTATGATTTTTGTTTTACTATGACTCAAACAGTTGAATCTATATTTGACGAAGCTCTAGAACGTTATAAAGCTGGAACCCAAGCAGCCGAATTGATTCCAGTTTTCAAAGACATTTGCGATCGCGCACCTCAAAATAGTGCTGCATGGACTTGTTTGTCTTGGTTGTATATGCTCGATAGCAAACCCAAGCTTGCTTCAAAAGCTGCACAAAAAGCTGTAAAGTTAAATCCCCAAGATCCCCAAGCAAGGGTGAATTTGGCTACAGCTATGCTAGAAAATGGTCAAAAAGGTTTACGGGATCATGTCGAGGTTGCTTCACAGTTGATGATGGTTAATGAAGAATGGCAAGAAGAAATTAAGAATAGTATTGAAGACGGTTTAACAAGAAAGCCAGATTGGAAAAGTTTGGCAAAAGTTAAGAGTTGGCTATTTTAATCTAAGTAAAACAAGATTTGCTTTTATCTATTAGTTACACCGGATTAACAATCTGGGGCTTCCAACCTAATTAGGAAGCCCCCAGTATTTTCATACTTTTTTCTTAATTAATTATTTCCCCTTTCCTGTTCCCTGTTCCCTATTCCCTGTTCTCTATTCCCTAGATTTCACAATTTATTTACAAATTAAAGCCGATTCCTATGAAAGACAAATTATTAAATTTGCTTAATACAGTTTTAGTCGCTAACGTTTTTTTTGTTTTAATCAGCTTTGGCTGGTTTGCTGTAGCTGTAATTGGTCGTAGTACTGGAATACCACTTGGTTTGGATTTATGGCACAAGCTATGGGAACCTGTATTTAATCCAGCAATAGGCATCTTAATGGCTGGTGCGCTTCTCAGTGGAATTATTAGCTGGGTTTCTCGCAAATTAGAAGTTCGGCAATAGTTTATCGATAGCGATTAATACTTAATCAGATTAATTTTGACAGGTTTGTAGTAAGGAATGCGCGTTCCAACTCCGAACGCTCAAGCGCCTACTACGAAACTTTTTAACTATTAAAATTAATACATTTGACTGGTTTGTAGTAG
>JBCCLY010000533.1:0-3639 GCA_039026655.1 Cyanobacteria bacterium P01_C01_bin.38
ATTCTTCGGACTTAGATTTGCTAGGCGAAGATATGTGGGGGGATCTTGTTGATGAAATTGAATATGATGACCCAAGCTATTCAGAAGATTCCGCAATTGTTTCGGATATATTCCGCCAGATAGATGACGAAAAGGGTTTAATAGAACCTCCGATGAATGCCGAGCTAGTCGGGCGTGCTGAAGATGATTACCAACAAAGGCAATTATCTCCAGATATAAATTATCAGTCTGACGATACTTTAATATGGGACGAAAACGATCGCCCATTGTCAGCTAGTTCCGAACAAAGCATACTAACAAACGAAAGCCCTTCTCAAGACTTTGCAGATTATTCGTTGCAAGCAAGTCAAGTTAGTACCGCATCCGCAAAAGCCGCAGCCAAAAAGCAAAAACAAAACCAGCGTTTAGCGCTTATTGGTGTTTTGGGAATCAGCGCGATCGCGTTTGTGGGAGGTATTGATTATTTGCGTACTAAGCAGAATCCTTCAGTACCTTTACCATTAGTTAGAAAACAACCCTCGTCTATCGAATCTGTGCCAACAGAAGCTTTGACTGCACGGGCTAGCGAGCAATTGTTACAAGGTAAGATTAAACAAGGACTTGAAGATGTAGAAGTTTTGCTTAACCGTGGTGCGTTAAGTAATGCTGAAACCGCATTAGAAAATGTTGATAAAGAACAAATTGACAATCCATATGTAAACTTTGTTAAAGGGCGTTTAGCTTGGCAATTTATTCAGAAAGGCGATACTAAATACAATATTGATGATGCTCGTCGTTTCTGGGAGATTGCGACTCAAAATGACCCAAATTCTTATTCGTATAAAAATGCTTTAGGTTTTGCTTATTATGCAGAAGGTAAAATAGATCGTGCTAATGATTCTTGGTTGCAAGCTTTAGACTTATCTTCTAGAAAGAATGCCGCGCAAAACGTATCGAATGCCAATACTTTAGTATCAACTTCTCCAGTAGCTAATAAAGAAGCTTTAACTGCTTATGCTGGGCTAGCTTTAGGTTTATACCAATCTTCTCGGGAGCAGCCATCTGAGAAAAAAGATAAATATATAAGTGAAGCAATTAAACTTCGCCGCAAGGTGATGAAAGATGATTCACAGAGTTTTCAAAGAAATAGCTTAGCTAAAAATTGGTTGTGGACAGAAAAAGCAATTGGGGATTGGCAATCTTTAGTCAAACTCGATTCAAGCAGTTAAAGACAAAGGTAATTAGCTTTATTGATTGGGTGCCGTACAATGGAAAGAAAGTAGGGAATAGGGAGTAGGGAACAGGGAACAGAGGAAAAAGATAACTATTATAAATAATTTTTGGCTCTTTCTTAGTTAGTATGCTGTGGGAATAGCTTTTATAAGGGAATAGGGAGTAGGGAACAGGGAACAGAGGAAAAAGATAATTATTATAAATAATTTTCGTTATTTAAGAAAATAATTCTGTGTTTTGCAATGTGTTAAGGTATTTGATTTGAGAATTGATTATACTAATAACTGAAGAACCATTCATCAGATTTTTAAACTTTTTTTTAACCTGTAAACTCCGATCCGAAGATATATTATTTAATTGCGTGCAATAATTAATTTATTAAAATAAATTCGGATGATAATCTACTCAAATTAAATAATTACATTTAACAGTTGTCAAAATTTACATCTTTAAAAAACCCGGCTTATCTAATAAGCTGGGTTTTTTGTATAGTACTTTTCAGTTAGATTAAGTATAAATAAAATTGGCAAAAATCGGACGGACAAGGATGTCCATCCCACAAGATTTTATTCTGCTCAATTAAAAATATAAGCTTCTCTATAGGATTACTCCGCAGATTTTTTAAATATATGTAGGGTATATGTAGGGTGTGTTGTCGCGGAGCGTAACGCACCATCATATAAATGTTTCGGTGCGTTAGACTAGCGTCGTAACGCAACGGCAATAAAGCGGGAAGAAAATCTACACCGCTTTTTGCCTCCCCTACAAATACCTAATTTTTTCAATATTCAAATCGGATTCCTATATATTTCTCAAGATTCATAGAAAGCTAAATAACAAATTATAAACGTAGAAATGTAGCTATTAATTATAAAACAATTGATTTTATCATAAATGTCTTATTTTGTACTGGATATTTTGAATAAATAACATTGATAATAGATTTAATGCTTTTTGAAGCGGTATGAACGTGCGTTTACTGGTTTTAAACCTATCTATTAAGAGCTAATTAACAGTTATCTTTCATATTTTAAACCGATCGAGGATCGATAGCACCCTTAAAGGGAATAATGCTTGCCAATGAAACACACCCTCATAAAGAAAAACTGTTAACTGTTAAACGTATGCCAAAGAAAAATAACACGTCCGGGCAGCAAACTAAACCCTTTGTTTTCCGTTGTCGCGTGCAAATAGATTCGGGATGCTTGACAAGAGAAATAGGGGAAAGATTAACTCCGTTTCTAGATAAATCCCAGACAAAATATGACATCAGCGATTATTTACGCAAACAGAAAAAAGCCGGTCAAGCTTTGATAGATTTTAGAAGTGATATGGGTGTTTGGCAAGTAGAATTCAGCGGCAGAAAAGGCGGATGTTACTTATGGGATTTATATTTTATTTCACCTTATTGTGTTGCAGGTTGAATAAAATAGCAATGATGAGGGAGTAGGGAGTAGGGAGTAAGCAGTGGGCATCTAATGCCTAACTGCAACCAAAAAGTAGGCATTCCCAACTTTGGGAGATCCCCCAACCCCCCTTTTTAAGGGGGGCTTTGCGTAAGTTCTATTTGATTTGCTTACTGTTCCCTATTCCCTACTCCCTACTCCCTACTCCCTATAAATCAAATTATTTAATCCCTTCAAAAATACCTAAATGAGTTGGTTTTGGGCGAGTTATATGAACTTGCCACACAGCTTTAATAGTAGAAAGGTATTCTCTAAAGGTGTAACGCATTACAGTATCTCGTTGATAGCTTCCCCAATCTGGGGTACCCAATCCTAAAGCATCTACACCTAATTGATTACAAAGATAAACTGCACGTGGTAAATGAAAATCTTGGGTAACTATAACTGCTTGTTTGACTCCGAAAATTTCTTTAGCTCGATAGCAGCTTTCATAAGTCTTGAAACCGGCATGATCTAAAGTAATATCTTTTTGAGGTACGCCTAATTTGAGTGCATAACGCTGCATTACAGTTACTTCATCGTAATTTTCGCTGCTGTTGTCACCGCTCATCAAAAGCTTTTTTACTCGCCCAAGTTTATAAAGTTCTACAGCAGCTGATATCCTGTCTGCTAGCATCGGGGAGGGATTATCGTTAAAAATTCCCGCACCTAAGACAATCGCAACTGGCTGCGAAGGAATTTGATTTGCCTTATTGTAGCGGCGACTGCTAGTAACTGTTTTTACATATAGATTTAGAGCCAAAGTGGTTGCAGGCACGCTTAAAAGCAGCACTCCACATAATAACCGCCAGTGCTGCAAAAACCATTTAGGTAGCATTTATATTGAGTGTGTGAGGACTATTCTGTTTTAGCAGACGTAGGATAGATGTTGATGTTTCGGGGGATTTTTCTCGCTTTTTTCTCGCTTTGAAGTTAATTAATTCGTCTAATAAAAGTGCGTTTTTAGTGCGTTACGGAAGGC
>JBCCLY010000534.1:0-3628 GCA_039026655.1 Cyanobacteria bacterium P01_C01_bin.38
GGCGATTTGGGTTGGGTAACTCCCCGCTCCGATATTGTTTTAACCGGACGAGCAAAAGACACTATCGTATTAACCAACGGGGAAAACATTGAGCCGCTTCCCATCGAAGATGCTTGCTTAAGATCCCCATATATCGATCAAATAATGCTGGTGGGACAAGATAAAAAAAGTCTTGGTGCTTTCATTGTCCCCAATATAGAAGCATTAGAAAAATGGGCAGAAGCGCAAAACTTAGAATTATGTGTTAAAGAAGACAATGTTACGCCATCTACCAGCCAAAAAATCAATCTTGAGAGTAAAATGATCCAGGATTTGTTTCGGCAAGAATTGGTTAAGGAAGTACGAAATCGTCCGGGATATCAACCGGATGACCGTATCGGACCATTTCAACTGATTCTAGAACCGTTTTCTATGGAAAATGGCATGATGACACGAACTCTCAAAGTCAGAAGACACATTGTGATGGAACACTATCACGATACCATTGAGCAAATGTTTGCCGCTAACTAGTTCACTTTTTATTGAATTCAAAAGGAAAAAAAGATATTTCTATGGACATCTCCAATCCTCAATTGCTGCTAAAGCGCGTTATTAACGTTAAGGCGATCGTCACCCCTCTATGGAAAGAGGAAGTAACGCAGCAACTACAAGGGCAAATCAATCAAACCGATCAGCAATTACAGCAAATTGATGTCCAAGGGCAGCGTGCAATTACTGAAATTCAAAAGCAAGGTTTGCAACCCCCAGGGCCTCAAACTCTACAACAAATTGAGAACATTCAAGTTCAAGTAAATGAGAAAAAAAGCGAGATGTTAGAGCAGAAAAATCAAAGTCTGCAAAATCTCCAACAGGTTCAAATGCTTGAGTTGGATCAAGAAGTTAATCAATTTCAGTTGGAAGGCTTCTTCCGAGCAGAACAAGGCGATAACCTGATTAGTAAAATGCAGGTCGAAATTGTTCTGCGCGATGGCGTTATCGAAGAAATTCGCGGCGACATTTAACTTAAATCTGACCGAACAGTACCAGTGTCAAAAACCCGGTTTCTTTGCGCGATGAGCCAGAAACCGGGTTTCTTTATGTTGATAGGTAGGGAAAAGGGAGTAGGGAGTAGGGATTAGGGAGTAGGGATTAGGGAGTAGGGAGTAGAAGAATGTACCTCATTTAACTGCAAAATGCTGTAAGTGAATAGTAAATATATAAATAATTGTGCTTAACTACATAGCTGTACTGCCCCATTAGTTTTAAAGGGTTTGTAGTTGGCGATTTATCGCTCCAGAGCGCTAAAGCGCCAACTACGAACACGGAAGCAAGTAAATATATAAATAATTGTGCTTAACTACATAGCTCTTATTCCCAATTCCCAATTCCCAATTCCCCATTCCCTACTCCCTACTCCCTACTCCCCATTCCCTACTCCCTACTCCCTACTCCCTACTCCCTACTCCCCATATTCAACGACAAGTGCTGCTTGCTAGACTATCAGTTGCACCTCTTAAACATTGCTCGGAAGATCCAGCCCATACAATTTGCCATAAGGGAGGCGAGGTTACAAATAACGAACGTCCAAAGCTTGTAAGTTCAACTCGATATTTAATCGGCTTTGGTTTGGGTGAAGCAAGGTTAGTTTGAGTTATTGTTACCATTGCTTGGTTGGGTTGAGGATAAATTACCTCCACTTTACGATTCAATCCCTTTGATTGAGTTGTATCAAAAGCATTTATTGCCAGGGCAGCAGGATCTGTGCCTCTAAGTACCGTTCTAAATCGAGTTAATGGTATTGACTTATACTTGCTTCTTGATGGTGTTGTGACAACCGTTTGACTTGAGATTTGCTTTGCTTGAATTTGCTGTTGCTCGGCAGTATACGAAGCGGGCGTATTAGAATGCCATTGTTTTATTTTGTAAATTCGGACGACAACAGCGGTGGCAAAGGAGGTCAGTGTAAATACTAGGAGAATTTTTAACTTTGCCGACATAACATTTTAAGAAAGTTTTAAAGGGTTTGAGTTTATTTATCTATAATGAATTTTAAATCGAGACATGACTCCTTACTTCATGCTTTAAGTGGAATTTCCGAAAAATTTTGTTTAAAAAGATTAAGTGGGGAATGGGGAGTGGGGAGTAGGGAGTAGGGAGTAGGGAGTGGGTAGTGGGTAGTGGGTAGTGGGTAGTGGGTATTGGGTAGTGGGTAGTGGGTAATGGGTAATGGGTAGTGGGTAGTGGGTAATAGGGAAAGACAAGGAGACGAGGAGATGGGGAGAACCATAATTACTCGCTACTATGCCTCATTCTCAGTTATCAATTACCAATTACCAATTACCAATTACCAATTACCAATTACCAATTACCAATGCCCAATGCCCAATGCCCAATGCCCAATTCCCAATCCCCAATCCCCAATTCCCAATCCCCAATTCCCATTTTCTAATTTAAAATCTAATACCTTGCTTAGTACGCATAAATACAGATTATTCTGTGAGCGTAGTTCTAAAATAGTTCGTCGCGTCCGCGCTCGCGATACAATGCAATCTGGAAAAAACTATTAAAGTCCGTAAATTATTAATTCAATTTCTTTTCTTATGAGTATTCACGAAATATTTATGCCCGCGTTGAGTTCTACTATGACCGAAGGTAAAATTGTCTCTTGGGAAAAGTCTCCTGGTGACAAGGTTGAGAAGGGCGAAACGGTGGTGGTGGTTGAGTCGGATAAAGCAGATATGGATGTGGAATCTTTCTATGAAGGATACATGGCGCATATCGTAGTGGAAGCTGGAAGCAGCGCTCCTGTAGGTTCGGCGATCGCCTTTTTGGCGGAAACTGAAGCTGAAATTGAAACGGCAGCAGCCCAAGCTAAATCTCAAAGCTCTGCACCATCGAAAGCTGAAGTTGCTGCTGCAACTGCCCCCGGACAAACAACACCAAAACAAGCAACAACTTCAACAAATGACACTTCTCAAAATGGTGCGGCACGGGGCAGCGGTAGAAAAGTTGCTTCCCCTCGCGCTCGTAAATTGGCAAAAGAATTTAAAATTGATTTGAGCGGTATTTCAGGTAGCGGTCCTCACGGTCGTATTATTGCTGAAGATGTGGAAACAGCTGCGGGTAAGTCTAGCGGTACTTCTACACAATCGCCTCAAACGGCTCAGCCAGCAGTTGCACCTACTCACAGCACTCCTAAAGTTACTCCGGCGGCAACACCTGCACCCATGCCAGTTGCAGCAACTCCCGGTCAGACAGTACCTTTAACTACCTTACAAAATGCCGTAGTGCGGACTATGAATCATAGCTTGTCCGTACCTACCTTCCATGTAGGTTATTCAATTACCACCGACGAGTTAAACAAACTTTACAAGCAAATCAAATCTAAAGGTGTAACAATGACAGCGCTGCTAGCGAAAGCGGTAGCAATGACATTACAAAAACATCCATTATTGAATGTGAATTATACAGAGCAGGGAATGCAACATCCTGCCAACATTAACGTAGCTGTAGCAGTAGCAATGGATGACGGAGGATTAATTACACCAGTATTGCAAAATGCAGACCAACAAGATATTTACAGCTTATCGCGTAACTGGAAATCCTTAGTAGAACGCGCTAGGGCAAAACAATTACAGCCAGAAGAATA
>JBCCLY010000535.1:0-3628 GCA_039026655.1 Cyanobacteria bacterium P01_C01_bin.38
AAGTTATGAGGGGTATCACAATGATATTTGTAGGTTGGGTTGAACGAAGTGAAACCCAACACCCGAGTTGGGTTGCGCTTCGCTTAACCCAACCTACGAATCAATCTCTCAACCCCGCAAAACTTATGTGGTCGAATACTAGTACTTCACATAAGTTTAATGGGGTATTGATTCAGTCCTATTTATAGGAATGCCCGCTATTAGCTCGGGGGAAAGCAACCCCGAGTGGATATACGAGAAAATTTATCCTATTTAATAGGACAGAATGGTATTAATTAGCTCTAACGTTCGGATTTAGGACTAAAGTCCCAACTACAAACCAATTAAAATCAATGTCGCGCAACACTATTAATAACTCTTAAAAAATGTCTAAATACGATCTAATTTATAAAACAGTTCGCAAAATTCCTGTTGGCAAAGTTGCTACCTACGGACAAATAGCAGATTTAGCGGGAATTTATGGCAAAGCGCGTTTGGTTGGATACGCAATGTTTCAGGTAGATACAGCTTCTGATGATATTCCTTGGCATCGAGTAATTAATGCTAAGGGTGAAATTTCCTATTCAAACCAGCGTGAAGGAGGAGATTATTTGCAAAAGGATTTATTAGAGCAAGAAGGAATAAAATTCAATTCAGCAGGAAAAATCGATCTCAGGCAGTTTCAATGGCAACCTGAATTTAACGATAGTGTAGAGAGGTAGTACTGCTACGTCTTTGCACTGCTACGTCTGTATTTGGATTTAGGAGTAATTCGCTAATAATAATTTCTACCCCCTCTTCCCCCTCTTCCCTCTCTACCCCCTCTACATCACTTATCAATCCCTTATTGCGAATAATTATAGATTTTATGTTTTTTTGATTTAGTTGTTAAGAATTTTTTCTATAACGATCGAACTGCAAAATATGAAGTTTTTTGTCGCGTTCAAAATGTATAGAAATGTTGCTTTAGGAGAAATATATGCAGCCCCATCCGCTATAGGCAATCGAAGAAAGCTGACGATTTTGCGTAGAAATTGGGGTATAGAGGATTGTTGATAGTCTGCCAAAAGAATTATTAGGCTACGCAGAAAGAAAAATATTTGTATTCTTCCGGAAATTATGCAAAATTGTTTGTACTCCTTAAGTGTTAGGTGTTGTACTCAATAATTATATTAATGTTTGTTAATGGCACGGCTGTTCAAAAACGTAATTTAGCGAAGAGAACAGGCATTAAAAGGTTAAAGCACAAATATCTATATTCGCGTAAGTAAAAATTTGAATAATATTAAAGATTTCACCATGCTTCAAAAGTGAAATTTAAAGCGACGGTAAAGAAACAGTTGGCAATTTGGCAGGTATTTGTCAGGGAAATACGATATTAATAAAGCGTAGTCATCGTTTTTTAAGATTCCCTAAAAAAGGGGCTTCGCTGGGGAATGCTGTCATAATCAAAGCCAAAACCAAAAAAAGCTAATTTTAAAGGAATCTAAGGAAGTAACAAATAAATGAAACTTTCACTGTCTTCTCAAAACGTTATCCAGTACCTGCAAGAAGCAGGGCTGAGTAGCTCAGAAGATGGCGCAACCGCCGATGCAGATTTGCCACACAGTAGTAGCCGCAAGAATTTAAATCTACTGGTTACTAAGAATGGCGATCGCAAGCTTTTGGTAAAACAAGAACTAGCCCAAGAATTTAACGGTATCCCCCATGAATTCTTTAATGAATGGCTGTTTCACCAGTTGCTTGAATCTTTTCCTGTTCTCGGCAACATAAAAGCGTTATCTCCATTAGTAGTACATTACGATGAGGACAACTCAATCCTCGTGCGTAATTACCTTTGGGAATACCAAGGGTTGGAAAGCTATTACAGGCATAACCTATATTTTCCCCCAGAATTGGCAAGTTGCATCGGCAATACTTTAGCATCATTGCACCGTGCAACTTTTAAACGTCAAAAGTACCGCGATTTTATGGCTACTGCTCCAGCTGGGGAGATTCGCTACCAGTATTTTAATCCGGCACAGGGCGTAGATTTTCTCGAACCCTCTATTTTTGGCAAAGTCAACAGCGCGGGACTTTCGTTCTATTCTCACTATCAAAGCCACGACTTTTTAGAATCTGCAATTGCGGATTTAGCTTCTGCGTTTAACCCTTGTTGTTTAACTCACAACGATTTGAAACTAGAGAACGTTTTAGTACATTCTCGTAGTTCCAATTTGGATAATCCAGAAGTAAAGTTGATTGACTGGGAAGCTTGTGGTTGGGGAGATCCCGCTTACGATCTGGGAACTTTGCTGGCTGGTTACTTAAAAATTTGGTTAGAAAGTTTAGTTGTAGATTCCACTTTGGATTTTGAAGAGTCTCTGGAATTAGCGGCTATTCCGCTAGAGATTCTTCAACCTTCGATGTTGGCTTTGACAGAAGCTTATCTTAAAGCTTTCCCAATGATTTTAGAGTACCGTAAAGATTTTATTCAGTCGATTGTCAAGTTTGCCGGTTTAGCATTAATCAATCAAATCCAAGAAAAGATTAACAGCCAGCAAAACTTACATCATAGTAGTTTAATCGCTCTAGAATTCGCTAAAAATATCTTAACCAGAACTCCCGAATATGTAATAGACGTTTTTGGTAAATCAGAATTACAAATTCTCAAACCATTTGTAAAAACTGCCAAAGTTTCTGTAGCCCAAAGAGAGAATAATTTAATTCCCCTTTTCTACGAAAAAACCCGCTTGCGTGGGTGTTAGTCAGTCGTACTTAGCATTTAGCAGTTAATAGTTAACAGTAACCAGTCTTAATTGGTTGCTGTTAACTTTTCTTTTCTATCAAGGGTTGCATTTATTTTCATATATTTTGTAAATTTAGATAAAATCACCATGATAGCTTCTTCTAAAACATATTTATCAAAGACTTTTTTAAAGATAGCCACTCAAATTCAAATAGAATCTAAATTTTCTATTTATCATCCAGACTATCAGCCTTTTAGTTTGCCTCCCCTAATGGCAGAAACACTTGAAAAAACTTCTACAGCATTACAAGATAAATATCTGACTTTACTACTGCGAAATTTTTTATACGGTATTTATTACAACAACTCCTTAAAAAGTGTTTTAGCAGCAAACACCATTAATCCCAATCTTTTATTACATCAAGATTTAGAAAATAATTGTGTATTTGAAATCGATTGGCGGTTTTACAATCAGTTACATCAACACAATCATGGAACTGGTTATTTAGATTCTGGCTGGCGGGTGTTACGGCAAGAGCCGGATGGAAGCTTGGCTGTAACTAAAGATGGTTTGACGTTACATATTGAAGAGAATTATTTAGAACCAGACGCATTATACAGTCAAGTTGATGAGTTAATTGCCATTCGACTACCAAAAAATCGTTTAAATAACGGTTTCTATTTAGCAATGAGTAACTCAGCTAAACAGCAACAAAACGATATGCAAAATGGTTGGAGTGAGCTAGGAGAAGTAAGTATATTTTTTAACTTAAATACACAAGGTGCGATTGCTTTGATGGGTAGTCTAACAGAGAAATTAAATGCCGCTGAAATACCCTTCAACTTTCAAGTTCCCCATCATCCATTAGGTTGCGATCGCTATGATGCGGGGATACTTAATTTTCAGCGTCAAGATTACCC
>JBCCLY010000536.1:0-3617 GCA_039026655.1 Cyanobacteria bacterium P01_C01_bin.38
ATTCCAGCATGATGCAATAGATTCTTTGAATGCCGGACGTTCAGTTGTTGTATGTGCGCCTACTGGTTCCGGTAAAACGTTAATTGGGGAATACGCAATCTATCGTGCGATGGCGCGAGGCAAACGAGTATTTTATACTACTCCCCTAAAGGCGCTTTCCAATCAAAAATTACGCGATTTCCGTTCCGAGTTTGGTTTTGATTCGGTGGGATTGCTGACTGGAGATGTTTCTATTAACCGAGATGCTCCGATTTTGGTGATGACTACGGAAATTTTCCGTAATATGCTCTACGGTACACCTATTGGACAGGTCGGTACTTCTTTGATAGATGTGGAAGCAGTGGTGTTGGATGAATGCCACTATATGAACGATCGTCAACGAGGGACGGTTTGGGAAGAATCTATTATTTATTGTCCGGAATCAATTCAGCTTGTAGCTCTTTCGGCAACGGTTGATAATAGCGATCAGCTTACTGACTGGTTGAATCAGGTTCATGGACCTACGGATTTGATTTATTCGGATTATCGTCCAGTTCCTTTGGATTATCATTTTACTAGCAGTAAAGGGTTTTTTCCGCTTTTAAATCCAGATAAAACTGAGTTAAATCATCGCTTAATTAAAAGAAAAAGAAAAAGGGGCGACAGAAGCAAACAAATTGCTAGACAAGAATCTCCTGGTATTAGTGAAGTATTGGAGCATTTGCGATCGCGAGATATGCTGCCAGCGATTTACTTTATTTTTAGTCGCCGGGGTTGCGATCGAGCGGTGGCTGAGGTAGGGGATTTATGGTTGGTTGATGGAGATGAAGCGCAAAGATTGCGGCCTCAGATAGATGATTTTTTAACTCGCAATCCTGATGCAGGGCGTGCCGGACATGTTGGCCCGCTTTACCGAGGAATTGCCGCTCATCATGCCGGAATTTTACCTGCTTGGAAAGGATTAGTTGAAGAACTTTTTCAACAAGGTTTGATTAAAGTTGTATTTGCGACGGAAACTTTAGCAGCAGGAATAAATATGCCTGCTAGAACAACAGTAATTTCTACACTATCTAAACGTACCGATAGCGGACATAGATTGTTAAATCCTTCCGAATTTTTACAGATGGCGGGAAGGGCTGGCCGTCGCGGTATGGATGAGGTAGGTCATGTAGTAACCTTGCAAACCCCCTTTGAAGGTGCTAAGGAAGGTGGTTATTTAGCAACATCCAATCCAGATCCTTTAGTTAGTCAGTTTACGCCAAGTTACGGTATGGTGTTGAACTTGCTGCAAACCCATACATTAGAAGAAACTAAGGAATTAATAGAACGAAGTTTTGGACAATATTTAGCTAACCTGCATTTACAACCACAGTACAACCAAATTACCGAAACCAAACAGCAATTAACTAAGGTTCGATCGAAGATTGCCAATGTTAGCGATGAAGAAGTAGCGCAGTATGAAAAATTGCGTCAGCGTTTAAAAGTCGAACGCAAGCTGCTAACAACTTTGCAAGAGCAAGCAGCAGAAACTCGCAAAGAAGAATTAACCATGATGTTGAGCTTCGCGGTTTCGGGAACGCTGTTAAGTTTAAAAGGTGATAACGCCGAAATTTCTGCACCAGTAACTTCTGTGTTAATTGGTAAAACACCAGGTAATGAAACACCTTTTTTAGTTTGCTTAGGACAAAATAACCGTTGGTACGTAACTTCAGTTCATGAGGTAATAGATTTGTATGCTCAATTGCCTCGTATTGACGTACCTGCTGATTTGCTACCGCCACCAGAGTTATCATTGCAACCGGGGACATCATGTGAAGGTGATGAAATTACCCAGACGATCGCCGCACAAATTCCCGAATCAACAGACGATTTGTCTATGGCTCCGGAAGTATTAGATCAGTTACGTGTGGTAACAAGCTTGCAAGAGCTTTCTGAAAAAAGTCCGCTGCATGGTTTAGGGAATGCCGCGAGCATATACAAACGTCAAGCCCGCGCCGCTGAATTAGAACACGAAATCGAATATTTGCAATCGCAAGTTGAACTACAGTCTCAACGTCATTGGGATGAGTTCGTCACATTAATTGAAATTCTGCAATATTTTGAAGCTTTAGATAATTTGGTACCAACCGAGTTAGGACAAATGGCAGCCGCAATTCGGGGAGAAAACGAATTATGGTTGGGTTTGGTGCTAAATAGCGGTAATTTAAATCAATTAGCTCCCCATCATTTTGCAACGGCGATCGCCGGTTTAGTAACAGAAACATCTCGTCCCGATAGCAGAGTATATTTTGAACTCAGTAGTGAAGTTGCAGATGCTTTAGCTTCATTACGTTCGATTCGCCGTAAAGTATTTCAATTACAACGCAGGTATGGAGTAGCTTTACCCGTATGGTTAGAGTTTGAATTAATTACTTTAGTAGAAAAATGGGCATTAGGAATGGATTGGGTAGAGCTATGTGAAAACACCACTTTAGATGAGGGAGATGTGGTAAGAATATTACGTCGTACCTTAGATTTGTTATCGCAAATTCCCCACGTACCTCATTTACCGCAGGAAATTAAGCGTAACGCTGTGCGGGCAACTCAATTAATTGATCGTTTCCCGGTGAATGAAGTGGTTGAATAGGTTGGGAATTGGGGATTGGGCATGGGGGATTGGTAATTGGTAATTGGGGGAAGGAAGATAATTCAAATGAACAAGAAATTTGTCATTGTAGGAATAAATTTATTGGTTATAACTAGCATCACTTCTATTGCTTTTGCTAATCAAAAGGAACCAAAACAAAATCCTCGTCCAGATTGGATAAAACCTGGTAAGCCCGAAACTTTATCAACTCCTAATTCTGAGCAATATCTGTACCCAGACAACAGTTTTAAAGATCGACGACAACTAATTAAAAAGAATGATGTTATCAAAGGCAAGCTCAAGGAAGATTTAAATCTTAAGGGACTAAGATTAATGAATTATTCCGAATACATAGATATATTAAAAACAGATAATGGCGATGTAGTTCAAGATATGCAAATTCATCCAAATAGATTAGTATGGCTAGCTTTCATAGATGCTCCAAAAGGTATAGAAATTAATCAAAAAAATAATGGAATTGTTAAATATAAGAAATCAAAAATAACTATAGTTTTTGACGCAGAGACTGGAGAAAGATTTGCTACTAGTGTTGCAGAAATAAGTTAAATTTATAAGCTTGAATTACAACATTCCTGACTTTTTAGTCGGGAATTTTAGTATTAATTCTTCTCTTCCAAATCAAACCGAACTCGTCGATAAAGTTTCTCCACAGGAATCTCAAGCCTTAGAAGAATTGCAACAAATAAAAAATTGATTGACTTACTTTTCATCTACAACTGTTTCCAACCAAGCATTCAAATCCGACATCCCTTGAAAATCAAGCAAAGCTTCTCCCAAATCTTCCAACTGTTCTAAGGAAAGAGATTCGATGCGCGATCGCACTTCTTGAGGTAATTCTCCTACTCGTCGAGTTAATAGACGAAGCACCAGTGTTTTGGCTTCGACTGAGCGTCCTTCTTCTTTAATTTCTCGGTAAACTCGTGTTTCCTGAAGTGTAATTCCTAACATTTTTTCTACCTCCCTTTGGCTTTTACCTTCAAATTTATAAACC
>JBCCLY010000537.1:0-3615 GCA_039026655.1 Cyanobacteria bacterium P01_C01_bin.38
ATTTGGTCTGCGCTCATTTCTGGATTGAACAAGAAGGTATTTACACCCAATCGCGATACAGCAAAAATGGTATAAATTGCCGCTGCATGATTGCGGCAGGCGATTGCAACGTTTTGGCGACGCTGTATGCCATACTCTGCTTGCAATGTTATAGCTAGAGACTCAGAAATCTCCCACAGTTGGGAATAACTAAGTCTTGAACGGTCGTCAATTATCGCAGTGCGTTGGGGGTGTAATTTAGCTGCAATGCGTAAGAGCGCCATCAAATTAATGCCTGTTGTCAATACTGCTTCGAGCAGACGGAATAAACCGATAGGGGTCAATAAACGGGTACGATACAGTTTACGAATAAGTTTCAACATAATATCCTACAATTTTCGTTTTAAGTAATAACTCAACAGCATTGTGCAAACACCGCCAGCCAGCACAGAAGCTAATTGTCCCAGTGGTAGCCACCAAGGAGCATAGATGCGCCGCCGTTCAATAATGGCTTGACAAATTAGTTGGGCAACTTCTTTTGGTTGCATCGCAGGTAGGTTTTTGTATGCCTTGGTTGGCTCAATCATACGAGTTCGCACCAAAGGAAGATATATTGATGTTGTGCTAAGACCGCGAGCGTTTAATTCTGGGCTAACGCTGCGAAACCATTGGTCGAAAGCTGTCTTGGATGCCTGGTATGCTGACCATTGTGGTGCTGGAAGTAAAAGCACATTTATGGCTGAAATGTTAATTACCTGTCCGCGACGTGCTACTAAAGTAGGAATTAGCCTTAGCATTAGCTGTACTGGCGCGAAATAATTTAGATTCATGGTACGTGTAAAATCATGAGGGCGATCGAGGGAATCAAAAATGGAACGTCGAATTGATTTCCCTGCATTGCTCACGAAAATATCAATACCAGAAGGTAACTGTTGTAAGGTATCTAGTAGTGCTTGAACTTCCGCTTCATTCCTCAAATCGCAAGGGAAAATATCAGCATATCCACCCAATTGCTCTACCCGTTGTTTCACATCCTTAAGTTTGGTTTCGGTGCGTGCCACCAGCAGCAAATGAGCTTTTGTTTGTGCTAAACTTTCTGCTAAACATTCGCCAATACCGTAACTGGCACCAGTAATCAACACAGTCTTCCCAGCTAAATAAGAGTAAAGTTGAGCGCGATTAAAATGCACCCAAGGGAAAAATAAAAGTTTCATTTAGATGTCTGACATCTTATATTCGGGTATTCAATTTTACACGTTAATTTGGAATATTACAGATAGGGACATCCAAAAATTAAATTACTCAATTACTATATCTAAATTAATATAAATTTTGGCTCATCAGTAGTTAGTACGCTAAAAAAAATTAAAAAAAAGGATTGGGGGGAATAGGGAACAGGGAACAGGGAACAGGGAATAAAAATATTATTTATTCTTAAAATCGACTAGTAACGCTCCCAAACCTTTGTATGACAGTCATTATAGAATTTTAAGTCATATTTTTAGCATAGTATGTATACGCCTGTAACCTAAATTTCAGGATGACTTTATGAGTGCGTAGTGAATAATATCCGTTCTTTAGCACATAGTATGTTAAAAATCTAAATTAAAAACTTCAAACCCTTGCTGTACGATAAAAATTAGCTTTATTAATCATTTTTAAGAGTAAAAACTATCTTTTATTCCCTATTCCCTATTCCCTATTCCCTATTCCCTATTCCCTATTCCCTGTTCCCTATTCCCTATTCCCTGTTCCCTATTCCCTGTTCCCTATTCCCTATTCCCTGTTCCCTATTCCCTATTCCCTGTTCCCTTTTTTAAATATTCCTTCAGAAAATTATAGAGAAATGTAGTGGGATTGTTATTCGGCAACTTCTATAATTGCTGATAATGCAGCTAATTGCGTAGTATCAACTCCTCTGATATCACTTCTAACAGCAGCAATACTTGCACGAGTGGTATTATCTAAGTCTCCTAATAAACTTTCCATTGCCTTTACAGACTCTTGTTCGGTAAATACTAAAGGATTACCAGAGCGTGTTCCTCTTTCTGCGGCTATTCGCTTTATTCCCCGTAATGCATTTCTGAGAGGCTCGGTACTAGCAAGTATAAGTAATTCAAGAAAACCAGAAGGGCTTTGAACTATAAATTTGAAGTCGTCTTGTGGGTTGGCTGTAGTAGGAGGTACGATTAGTTCTGTTTTGGATGCTACCAGCGATGCATGTTCTGGTGAATCGTAATCGGATGGATATAGCAGAACAATATTTCCGTTACTGCCTATTACCAATACTGCAATATAAAGATTGCGATTTTCGTTATTAGTTACATGAACTTTTATCTCATTTCCTGGCTTTAAGGTTTGTAATGTACTGCTAGTTTTTTGCGTTACAATCCCACTTTCTATTGCTCCACGACTCGCAATTCTACTGGAATTTCCTCTGGCTCCATTAGGAACAATATCTGCGGTGACTTTAAGGCTAGATGAATTTTTGTTGAGTACTGAGCGCAAAATCCGACCGGCAAGCAGCATTGTAAATTTAGGTTGCAATCGTTTTATGGCTGCATCTACTGGCTCGTCTACTTTACCAAAGGTATCGGGAATTGGAATTAGTCCAGAACTAAATAAACCAATGCTCCCTACAGGAGGTAACTTTGTATCTTTAGTCTTTTCTTTTTTTGCTAGCTGGAGATATTCTGATGTCATTTTACCGAAGATAAAGTTAGTATCTTTTTTTTGGTTTAAGACTACTGGCTCTACTCGGTTAATTTTTTGTAGTTCTGTTTTTACTACTTCGGTTTGACTCTTTAAAGATGCATCAATGCCAATTCTTAAAGTCAAATCTGTAGGAATACCACGCACTCTTTCTCGCAATAATGCACCAGGTTTAATTAGTGCTTTTTGTCCACTGCGTAATTTACCGTATCCAACCATACCTATACGAGAAGTTTGTTCTATTTCTGCTAGAGTTTTTCCTTTGACATCAATTAAATTAAATATCGATCCTTTGCTAGAATCTAAGCTTTCAGAAGACACCCCACCTAACCAAAACTCAATTTGTCCATTTTTTGCGCTACGAATTACAGCCTCCGCAGTTTGTCGGGTTGGTTTAAGGAAATAGATTGGTTTTTGCTTATGATTGCTTCCCGGTTTAGTCTCAAGTAGAGGTACTTGAACTACATGGCTGGATTTAGCAACATCTTCAGTAATGCGTTGTAAATTAATAAAAGTTGTCTGTGCAGATTGGCTCATAGATTTTTGCCAAAGATAGCGAGTTAACAGATAACTAAATGCTCCTGCATAGAAACCATTAAAGTGTGCATCTGCCGCAAATTGATCGCGCTGTGTTGAACCCAATGCTATACCTTTTGCAATTCCTTTACGCCGTAGCTCCTGAAACTTGCCCGGAGGAAGTTTTAAACGAGAAAGTAATTTATCTTGATATTCAAACTCTTCGGCACTTGCTTGGGAATTTCCAGTACCAAACCGTGTATCTTCAAATGCTCGTACTACTAAATCTCCCCGTGTTCCACCTCCGGAATGACAGCTATCAAGTACAGCAGTAACGTTTTCTGTTTGCAGTGCATACATCAATAAAAACAACGTTCTGCCCATAATATCCCGGACTTTTGTGGTATC
>JBCCLY010000538.1:0-3615 GCA_039026655.1 Cyanobacteria bacterium P01_C01_bin.38
TAAATTGATTTTTTTGTAGTGCGTTAACGCAGTGTGTCTGGAAGACATACATCTTGCTCGCTACTACTAGGGAGCGAGACGCTCCCACTACAAATTTTATTTTTGCCTGCATTGTGATGCTTTGAATAAATGTGAGTAGCGCTAATAACTATACTGCTAATTTATTAGCGGCTAAAATATCTTATAAATAAACAATTTATAATCCTTTCAATTAATTTTCGTGTGCTTTAACCCTAGAGCAGCACATACAATACCTAGTGCGAGCATCTTGCTCGCTAGTATCGAGCTAGCTACCACCCATTTTCGATTCAGGAATAATTAAATATGCAACTCCCAACTACCAACTCCTAACTCCTAACTCCTAACTCATAACTCCTAACTCCTAACTCCTAACTCCTAACTTCTTTTCCAATGCGGGTGAAATAGCAGGTATTTTGCGAGAAATAGCTTGTAAAAAAACCGCTTCATACGCCATTAATGCTTGTTCAAAGGAATAGCGTTCGATCGCAAAGTTTCTTGCCTTTTCACCCAGTTTCTTTGCTAAAGCAGGATTACTATATAAACTCATAATTCCAGCTGCTAAATCTTGAGGTGATTCTGGTGCGACTACTACACCACCACCACTTTGTCTTACTGCACGCGCTGCGGTGCCGGAAGCTGGCACAGAAGCAACAATTGGACTTCCGGAAGCTAACAATAAAGGTATTTTGGAAGGCATATTAAAGGAAATTACATTGCGCTTTTGCACTACCAAACCCACATCGGCAGCGGCTAACATTTCTGGTAATTTCTCTCGCGGTTGCAAGGGTAATAATAAAACATTATCCGCACCACAAGCCAAACAATATTTTTGCAACCTTTTTAAAGCTTTGGATTCCCCAGCAATTACAAAAGCAATATCAGGAATATGACTTAAAGATGCTGCTGTTTCTATTACCGTTTCTAAACCCTGAGTTAAAGCAATATTTCCCGAATAAAGCGCCACAAATTTATTCTCTAATTTGTGAATTGCCTTCCATTTTTTAGCTTTTTGCGGCAAAGGACGAATAAAATTAATATCTACCCAGTTAGGAATACAGTTAATCTTATTTATAGGAACTTTCTTATTAACTAGATTTTTAACAAAGCCGTCGGCAATTACGCTAATTGTATGAGCTTTTTTATAAGCAAATTTTTCTAATACTTCCAAAGCGCGAATCATGAATTTATTTTTCAATAATCCAGTTCTGATTGCAGCTTCTGGTAAAATATCTTGTACGTTTAATACTACCGGACAATTATAAAACCAACCTAAAAATGTCGCCGGTAGGGAAACTAATAAAGGTGGAACAGTTAAAAGAATAACATCAGGTCGCCAACCATTAAGAGCTTGCGGCAAACTTGTAAATACAAAGCTTAATTCTAATAGCAAGCGATCGATTAAATTAGGCTTAGATTTTATTCTTAAATAACAGCGTTGAATAGTTACGCCATTTTTCTCTTCCGTAGCATACCACTTACCGCGATACTCTTCATAAATCTCGCGCTGAGGATAATTCGGCATACCAGTAATTACTCGCACCTGATGCCCTTTCTTTACTAATCCCTCAGCAAGCTCGGTCATCAAAGGCGCAATTCCGATAGGTTCGGGATAATAATTATAAGAATAAATTAGAATTTGCATTTACATCGACTTTTTATAAGTTAATTAGGTTTTGGGGATAGGGCATTGGGCATAGCGCATTGAGTATTGGAAGTTTTGAATTTTTAACTCTTAACTCTTAACTCCTAAGTCCTAACTCCTGCTTCGTGTGTCTTAAGTTACTGCAAATAGTCTAGCAAGTATCATCGATACAGGTAGTAAACTTAACACTAGCAAACCATAAGAAAAACCTGCAAAACTACAGCTAAGAGTTGCATCTAACACTATAAGTGATAAAACTCCAGAACGCACGGCTGTACGTATATTTTCGGCATTTGGTTGACGTACTGCTTGAATAAAAGGCAATAGCACGCGCCAGCTAAGTAAAAATACTAGTGGTATTACCGCTATAAAATAAGTTTTATTTACCCACCCTAAAGTCAAAAGTCCTGTAATTACCGCGCCCATTAAGATTAATGCTACAACACCAGTACTGCGTTTACCACCATGTACTTCACCTTGGCTAATAGCTGTAATCGCAGCAATATAAGTAATTGGAATTAAAGCCAAGTACCAATGTTCCCTCAGCATTGGCGATAAAACACTTACACCCAAAAGTAAATTACCGCCACGACAAACCCCCATATTTAAAGGACCGAAAAACGTATGATGTTTTCCGTAAGCGTCATAAAGTACAGCCGCAGCAGCCACACCGCAGGCAATACTAAAACTTAACCAAGAAACTTGAGCCGCAGCGAATACCCCAATACTTAAAAGCAATCCTCCTAAAACAGTTGCTCCCCATAAAGAAGCCCTACCGCTAGGAATTGGTCTTTCCGGTCTTTCTTTAGCATCCAGTTCCGCATCAAACACATCATTAAATACAACTCCACCACCGTATAAACCAGTAGTAGCAAGCAGTAACCATGCCATCGGTAGCGGATTGTCCAAAACTGCAAAACCAGAAGCAGCAACGCCCGCCAGCACATCCGCCCAAGCGGTGACAATATTTGCAGGTCGCGTTAACTGTAGATACGCCCAGAGGCGGTTGGTGTTTAAAGTTGCCGTGTTCATATTTTTAGAGGGGGAAGATAGGGAGAGAGGGAGAGAGGGAGATGGGGAGATGGGGAGAGGGGGAAATGGGGAGATGGGGAGATGGGGAGATGGGGAGACAAGGGGACAAGGGGTTTAATCTTATTACCCAACTACCAACTACCAACTACCAATTACCAATGCCCCATGCCCAATCCCCTATGCCCAACCTTTATTCAATTAGCGCGTATTCGGTGCTAGATTCTTCAACAACTGGCTTTTGTCCGCGCAGTACGGAGTTACCGCTGAATAATTCTCGCTGATCGATTGGGGATGGGTTTAGCCAGTCGGATTCTTGAATTTGTCCGCTTTGGCTGTATGCTACGAGGGCGTTTTCGTAGCAGGTGGCTCGCACGTGGGCTTCGGGAATTCCTCTCTCTACCATTAATTGAGCGGTTTTTGGTACTGCCAACGGATCGCTTACTCCCCAATCGGCGCTGCTGTCTACGATGATTCGTTCGCAACCGTATTGACGTACAACTTCCACCATGCGAGCGTTACCCATTTTGGTATTTGGGTAAATGGTAAATGCTGCCCAAAAACCTCTATCTAATACATCTTTTACGGTTTCTTCATTGTTATGATCCATTACCACCTTTGATGGTTTCAAACCATGTTCGATACATACTTCCATGCTGCGGATGGTACCCGCTTTTTTATCGCGGTGCGGTGTATGAATCATCACCAGCATATCTAATTCTTTAGCTAATTCTAGCTGCAAGCGAAAGTACTTATCTTCCGCTGGAGTCATGTCATCGTAACCAATTTCACCGATAGCAACCACACCTTCTTTACAAGCATACAAAGGTAACAATTCCATTACCTGTTCTGCCAAAGGTTCGTTATTAGCTTCTTTTGAATTCAAGCCAATAGTGCAGTAATGCTTGATGCCAAACTGCGAA
>JBCCLY010000539.1:0-3614 GCA_039026655.1 Cyanobacteria bacterium P01_C01_bin.38
GGGTTGTAAAAAGAATAATCCCGTAGCTGCGATTATCCATAAAAACATTCCCATAAAGTAAACGGCTTTTTTACCAACTTTTTTACTCAATGCACCCCAAACAAATAGCATTAATAAAGCTGTTCCCTGTACCCCAATCATTACTGTAGGTACGTCTGATTCATTCAGCTTCATACAGTAGATAACAAAATAAGGAATTACACTGGCTGTTATTTGTACCCCCAACCAGGAAAAAAGATATATACCAATTACGAATAAAAAAGGTTTATTGTTGAAAACGATTTTGATTTGTTCTTTCATAGGAATCGATTCGCTTTCCTCGCTTTGAGTACGTTTCGCTTCAAAAGCCAAAACGCGATCGCGAGTTCCCCAAACGCACCAAAATAGCCCTAAGACTGCAATTACACCACAAACTGCTGCTAAAACTAAATATTGCTGTTGACGATTCTCAACCAAAGAAAATATCAGTCGTGCTAATAATAATGAAAGAATACTACCGCCGATAGAAAATGCGAAGCGAATACTATTAAGACTGGTTCTTTCGTCGTAATCTTGAGTTAATTCTGGAGTCATTGCCGTGTAAGGCAAATTGACTACCGTGTAAAATACCTGAGATATCACCCCAATAATGACGTAATACCAAAACAGTACCCAAACATTGGTACTTGGTACAATCCATTGCAAAAAGAAGAAAATACCGAAAGGTATCGCACCATACAGCAACCAAGGAAGACGACGACCCCAACGTTTAGATTCAGTTTTATCCGTCAAAACCCCTACAAATGGGTCATTGATAGCATCCCAAATCTTACCCACCATCAAAATACTGCCAGCTAAACCCGCAGGAATCCCCGCGACATTAGTAAAGAAAACCAGCAGAAAAAATACGGAAATATTAGCAGTAATCGCCGGTCCCAAATCCCCCGCACCGTAAGCCAGCTTAGTTTTTAAGTTGAGTTTTTGATCTTTATCAACTTGGGGATAACCATCAGCAACAGAATCACTCATAATACCTACACTCGTATTACAATAAAGAGTTTGGCATCTACCATTAGTTTTAAATTACCTTTCTTATGCCAGACCTTTATATATCGTGGTCAGATTATCACCACAAAATAGAACAACTAGCTGCTCAAATTTATCAATCCGGCTGGGAATTCAATCAAATAGTCTGCCTTGCTAGGGGTGGATTGCGAGTCGGGGATATTATCTCCCGTATATACAAGCAGCCGCTAGCAATATTAGCCACATCATCTTACAGCGGTGCGGGCAAGCAAGAAAGGGGGCAACTAACCTTTTCTCAATATTTAACAATGACGGATGAAGCGTTAGGTTCCCGAATCCTTTTAGTTGATGACTTAGTAGATTCAGGAGTTACGCTCAAAGAGACTATTCCTTGGTTAAAGAAAAATAGTAATACGCCCATAGAAGAAATTCGTACCGCCGTCATTTGGTATAAAGCTTGTTCGGCAATAGCCCCCGACTACTACGCCGATTATCTACCCGACAACCCCTGGATACATCAGCCATTTGAAAATTATGAATTTACAAACCCAGCCGAGCTTGCACAGAAGGTGAGTCAGTTTTGTTGATTTGATTGGTAGTGGGTAGTGGGTAGTGGGTAGTTGGTAGTGGGTAGTGGGTAGTGGGTAGTGGGTAGTGGGTAGTGGGTACTCATTCACGGCTCCCAATAAATTTATAACTCTTAACTTTGAACTATCCCCCATGCCCAACTACCAATTCCCAACTACCAACTACCAACTACCAACTACCAATTCCCAACTACCAACTACCAACTACCAATTCCCAAACCTAAAATACTAACAGCCACATGGGAAGAGTTAGAAGCAAAATCATTGTTCCTGCTGCTACTGTGGTAACTGTTAAGTCGCTGTCAAGGTTGAAGGTTTCGGCAATTATTAAGCTGGAGAAAGCTGGGGGCATTGCTGATTGTAATAAAATTACTTTCGCGCTCGTGCCTGTAAAACCGATAAGTCGAAAAATGATACTTAATATGAGGGGTACTAGCAGCATTTTGATGGCGATGCTGATTCCTGAAGCGGGTAAATTATGCCAAGAATTCAATTTGCTTAATCGCATTCCCATTAAAATCAGTGATAAAGCTACACCACTCCAACCCAATTTGTCTAAAACAGATTCTGCGGTGGGAGGAATTTCTACTTGTCGAAATAGCAAGCCGAATCCGAAACTCCATAAAGCAGGATTGATTAATATTACCTTGCTAATTTGCCGAAAGTTAGTAGCGCTACCGCCAAAACGTGCTGCTATTACAGCGCCGAAACCCCAAGTGACAAACAGCGAACCTAATAAATCGTAAAATAATCCCCAGGCAAAATACTGAGTACCATGTACTGCCAAAGTGATAGGATAACCAAGAAAACCCGTATTTCCTGCCATCGCCGATATAATCAAACTTCCCTGAGTAGGCGGTAATAGGGCTGTACTTGTAAAATAACTTCGCAATTTTATTCCGACGATAGCAAAAAATGCTCCCAGTAACATGGCAGCGTAAGCTACTGCGGGTGCAATCCAAATTGCTCCGGATAAATCGGCTTTGCGTAAAAAAACAACAATTCCTATCGGTACCCCGATCCAAAATAGGAACTTACCCAAGCGATTTAAAGCTGTATTTGGTAGCAAGCGCCCTAATAAAAATCCGATTGAAACCGTTGCAATCAGTCTAAAGTAAAGTTCAGTGATGTTTTCTAACACAAATTCTGGAATTGCAGATGTAACCTACTATCTAACAGGTTTTCTTTTCTACAGTCTACAATCTCTAATAATTACCGAACATTCATCAGGAGTTGAGCCTTGAATAATGAGTTTTACGAGGAAGCACAATCAATCCCCTCTGAAACTAGCGAAGATATTCCCCAAGCTTTGCGCGATACTCCTGATGCGCCTCCCAAGCTAGGTTTACGCCCTTCGTTTTTGGCGATCGCCGGAGTCATGGGTTTTGCTCTGCTTGCTGCAATCAGTGGTTTGATATTTTACATTGCTGCACCTAAAAATAAGGCTGACAAGCAACCTTTACCTACAGTTTCGGCTTCTCCTAACTCACAAGATAGCGATTCTGTCAATCAAGAAGCAAAAGATAATGCTCTCTTAGGTCATTTAAAATACCAACAAGCTCCAGAGTCAGAAATTGTAGCAGTTAACGCCAACGGAAAGCGGATAAGGTTACGAAAATCCGCAGGTGAAAAGTTTAAGCAGATGGTAAACGATGCTCGAAAAGCTGGTATCAGATTAGTGCCAATTTCGGGTTATCGCTCCGTAAAAGAACAAGAAAAATTATTTTTTAATATCGGTGCCCAGCGCAATCAAACACCAGCCCAAAGAGCATCGGTTAGCGCTCCTCCCGGACACAGCGAACATCATACGGGTTACGCTGTAGATGTGGGTGATGGTGCAGTACCGGCAACTAATTTAAGTACAAAATTTGAAGATACCAAAGCTTTTAAATGGATGGAAGCAAACGCAGCGAAATACAGTTTTGAATTGTCATTTCCCGAAGGTAATCCGCAGGGTGTAAGTTACGAGCCTTGGCACTGGCGATTTGTTGGCGATAAAGATAGTTTGGAGACTTTTTATCA
>JBCCLY010000540.1:0-3614 GCA_039026655.1 Cyanobacteria bacterium P01_C01_bin.38
ATCCCATTGTGGTGACATTTCAAAAGCCAAAATTCTGGCATTCATTAGCATTTTCCACTTACCACGAGGGCTTACGTCAGTTAACCTTCTACCTTCATCACCATCGTTAATCCAAAATTCTATCGCTTCATCTGGATCTTCGGGGATGTCGGCTAACTTTGCCCATAAAGGTTGAATTGGTGCTGGGTAACTAACTGGATCGAAAACTGGTTTGATTCCATGATGGGACAAAGTTTCCAAATCGCTTTCATAAGTACGCAGCAGTCGTTTTCTCTCTTCCCTTTGTCTGCAAGCAATTGCGACTTTGCGATCGCCATAGGCAACGCGCATGGCGGTTGGTACTGTAATGCGCTGCTGTTTTCCCATTTTGGCTTTAAAGGTTAACCACATCATTAGTCTTGCTGCACCTTCATGCTGCTGCCAAATACTCATTACTGTAGTCAGTAAAGATTTAGGCAAATTACCATACTGATAAAAGGCTGTTCGCTGTAACATCGCTTCTTTATTTAAGAAATACTTTGCCCATTCACCAGCTTTGACTCTAAATGTTAAACCAACCAAATATTTACATCCTAATTCGTCATGTTGAAAATGATGCTGAATACCTGTTAAATCCCAAAGTTTAGTTTTTTCTAAGGAAATTGGTTTAATACGTCCCTGTTGAGGTAAATCAATCGAAAGCATCAAAGAGCAAGCTTGAAGAACTAAACTTTTCATCAAAGCTAATTTTGTAGTTTTGTTCAAGTCTTTGCGTTTCTCTAAGCCTAAATACTTCTCTATTTGCTTATCATCTACAACAAACTCTTCTTCCCAAGCCTTTTCGGGAAAAGTCGCATAAGCTGCAAAAATTAAATGCATGCAGGCAGCTCGAATATCTAGAGCTTCTACTGCATCTAAATCTGTAGCAAGTTCGCTTTCATAAGAATTAATATGAAAAGCGATTTTTCCCTTTCCGTGATTAATCTGTTTGCTGTAACAAACTAAGTTATTTTCATCAATTTGCCAAGGTAAAGATGCCCTTTGAGATAATACATTACAAGCTTCCCATATCGGAATACCCGACGCAAATGGATTACTTTTACCATTAAAAAATAAATCAGAACTAGTTAATTCTCTATCGTCAATTTTGCACCTCCCTTTTTTGACTTGTAGTGGTATTGGAGACTTACTCGGACAGGCAGATACGCATTGAGGTTCTAGATAATAACCCTCGCAATTGTTACATAAATGAGGATCGATCCAATATTCACCATTATCGATTTTGATAGCACCTGTTGGGCACTGAAAACGGCATTTGTCGCATCCAGCACAACTGTTGTTAGATATTGTATAAGGCATAAGGCTTATTGCCACTTCACTTCTTGCGACGCTTGGCTCAAGTCCTACCTAGATGTGTCTATATCGTAAATTTTAACCACACTTTACGATAAGAAAAGGGTTTACTTCTCGCAATTCCTGGCTCACATCTATATATGTACTTAGATTAATTACAGATAGTTAATTATTTTCATTAACCCGAGCCTGTATTTCACACTTTGTTATTTATAGTTTTCATAAATATGTTATAAAGTTTTGTTCGTAATGAGCTATGAACTATTTTTTATGCAATTTATATCGGTTTATCCTCAAGGCTTCACCTATAGAACCGTAAAATGATTCAAATTGTTCTCAAAGAACAACTCCTTATTTTTAATATTATGGTGAAAAATTATTACTTTTTACTCGCGTCTATTTCTTATCTTAACATATTCTTCATCCAATTTTCATAAATAGTTAACTTTCGCTTTTAGATAAATTGTTAAGTATTTAATACTATAGGAATTTTGTTTGATGGATAAAACACTAACCGTATATCAAATAGGAAATAGATAAATACCTGCTAAAAATAGGTTATTCTATTGCTATGACTTTACAAAGTTAGATTCACAAAGTAAGTGAAGATTGAAAAATAGAAATATTTTGTCTACTTCCTATTTTCTATTGCTTAAGCTTAGTAGCTAATATCAGGTTAGTGAACTACTAGTACAGCACGGCTTAAATAGCGTACCCATCAAACAGCTAATACTTTACCGATGTCGCGTCCACTTAAATGGCTTCGCCATAGTACGATTAAAGTAGTCAATAAAATCTAATATTCGTTTTTTAAGGTCAAAAGTACTAATAAAGTTTCCGCGTTTGAGCAGTTTACGCATAAGGATGCTAAACCATATTTCAATTTGATTTAACCAAGAGGAATGTTTTGGGGTGTAATGAAAAACAATTTTATGTGTTGGGTCACTTAGGAACTCTGCTCGCGTTTTCATTGATTGAAGTATTCCAGATTTACCTTTAACGCCTAAATCAATATCCAAACCTTCTTTTTGGGCAACAAGGCGAACTAACGTTTCTGACTGATGAGTATTAAGGCAATCCATTATTAGATTCCATTTTTTAGCGTCAGGGTCACTTTCAAGGAGTTGACGAAGGTTTTGAGCAAAGTCTTGTTCATTTCTGGAATCACCACAATTTGGATGTATAACTTGACCTGTTACAACATCAAAATTAGCAATTAATGTCTGTGTTCCATGACGGATATACTCAAATTCTCGTCGTCTCACTTTTCCCGGTCTTAATGGTAAATCCTTTACTTTTCGCTCGATTGCTTGAACTCCTGTCATTTCATCAATACATATCGTTCTTTCACCATCATCCGCACGTTTGATTGCACTGATGTATAAATTAGATATATTTTCAACTTTGGTATCAAATTCGTTATCTAGAGGGGGGGGTTAACCAGTAGCGGCTCTGGTGTGGCTTAATTTGAGCTTCTTTTAACAATCGTCCTACATGACGCGGTGATATATTTTTGACGATAGCTTGTTTTTTCATTTCTTCAGCTAATTCTCTTGCTGTCCAATCACAAAGTGGTCGTCCATAATCTTCTGGTGATGAACAAGCAAGGGCAAATAATTCTATTACTTGCTCCATATTAAACTTTGCTGGTGTGCCGCTGCGTTCACTATCTTTCAATCTTTCAATTACCGGTACCGAACGCTCGCTCAACTCTAACCATCTATTCCGCCATCTACGAGCCATATATCTACTAACATTAAGTTCACGTCCGATTTCACGATTATTGCTGCCTTCGTTAGCCAGCAAAATGATTTTGGCTCGTAGAGCTACTTGTTGTGGTGTGTTACATCGGTTAATTAATTTTTCCAGTTCTTGGCGATCGCTAAGAGTCAAACTTAATGATTTTGGAGCTAACCGTGCCATGTTCGATACTTTTATGCGCCCTGAGTACTATTTGATTAGTATCTCATAGAATGGGTGCGCTATTTACGCCGTGTTGTACTAGTAGTCCTTTTCATTAGTTTTGACGGGTTTATCTGCATAGGGTTTTACTCTTTTCTCCCCCTGCCTCCCCTGCCTCCCCTGCTCCCCCTGCTTGTCCTAACCCATCAATTTTAATGAGACAGACCACTAGTACTCCGCCACATAAGTTATGAGGGGTATCACAATGATATTTGTAGGTTGGGTTGAACGGAGTAAAACCCAACACCCGAGTTGGGTTAAGCGAAGCGCAACCCAACCTACGAAGAGGTGTTTTAACCCCGCAAAATTAATGTGGCGGA
>JBCCLY010000541.1:0-3613 GCA_039026655.1 Cyanobacteria bacterium P01_C01_bin.38
ATTATTCATATCCCAACCAAACTTTTCGCTGAGAGATTTTTTGTGCATTTGAGCTAACTTCCTACCCATTTCCTCAGAAGCTTTACTATCACCTCTACCAATATCCAGCCATTCCAAAACGATATAGCAGGAATTTCCCGCGACACCATAACAAATAGGTTTGGGAACGCGGATAGTATTGGTATCGTACATTTGCTTAACACCAACAGCTTCCGCTTCAAACATTGCCACTTGGGAAGCTTGATTTAACTTAACAAAATATGTCTTATTACCATCAATTAAAGAATAACCTTGATTAATGCACCCACCAGAAACACTTTTTCGCTGCTGAGTTTGGAATTTGTCCCCAGTAGCTTGGCTAATTTGCGCGTCAATTTCAGTCCACAGCATCGGATAAGTTAGGAGTTATGAGTTAGGAGTTAGGAGTTAGGAGTTGAAAGGGGAGCATCCCTTCAGGTGGAAATTTATTTTTGTAGTGCGTTAACGCACTACCAAATTGTATTTTTACAAAATCGGGATGCTCCCGTTGAAAGTTAGTAATTATAAGTTGGGAATTTAAAGTATTTTACAACCAAATTAAATACAATATTTAATCTAAATTTCTTGTGGGATGGGCATCCTTGCCCGTCCAATTGTAATTAAATAACTATCCTGTAATGTCAGAAATTAGGAATCAACTCCCAACTCCCAACTCCCAACTCCCAACTCCTAACTCCTAACTCCTAACTCCTAACTCCTAACTCTTTCCCGGTTTCATCACCACTACCCCATAAGCATCTGGGGAAAGATATGTTCTAGCAGCTTCTATCAAAGTTTGTTTATCTTGCGATTGAATATGATTGGGGAAATCAAAAGCTGGTTCTAAATCGCCAATTAAAGTTTGATAGTAGCCGTATAAATTAGCTCGATCGCTAGGTCTTTCGTTGGCAAAAATAAACCTGTTGGCTACACGTTTGCGAATTCGGGTGATTTCTAACTCTTCTATTTCTGTTTGAATTTTACGTATGTGTTCAACAATTGCTTCTTCAACAGCAGCTAAATTTTCTATTTCACAATGGGCTGCAATAATAAAAGTTCCCTGTAAATAATTGGTCATATTACTTACAGATATATAGTTAACTAACTCGCGCTCTTCTCGTAAATCGCGCCACAATCTAGATGTACGCCCGTGTCCTAAAATGGCTGAAAGTACATCTAATGCGTAAGTTTCACTTAGCTGTATTAATCCAGGTACCCGCCACAGCATAATTAATCTTGCTTGCTGGAGGTTTTCGTCTACAAATTCTTTACGAACAATTTCTGTAAATGTTGGTTCTTGTTTTAAAGAAGTTATATCTTGGGTTTCTACTTTACCATTATCTCGCGTCTCAACATCAGCAAACCCCTGAGCAATAATGTTAATTAACTCTTCTTCGGGTAAATTACCAACAGCAACAGCAGTCACCGATTTTGGTTGATAATTTTGAGCGTGGAAAGAACGCATTTGCTCTACTTTAAGTTGAGAAATTACCGCTTCTGGCCCTAATACCGGACGGCGATATGGTAATTTTTCAAAAGCAGTTTCCATTGCACTTGTAAAAGTACGGCGTTGGGGATTATCTTCGCTGCGTCTAATTTCTTCGAGTACCACCATACGTTCCCGTTCAAAAGCATCTTCGGGAATACAAGCATTCATTACTATATCAATTTGCAACGGTGCTAATTTTGCAAAATCTTTGGGAGCCGCAGTTACATAATAATGAGTATAGTCTTGACTAGTCGCGGCATTTGTCACGGCACCACGCTCTTCAATTCTACGCTCAAACTCTCCGCTTGCCAGTCGTTTAGTTCCTTTGAAAATCATATGCTCTAAAAAGTGAGCCATCCCGTTAATAGCATCACTTTCGGCTGTTGAACCTACGTCAATCCATAAATTGAGGTTAACAGCTTCTACTGGCATTTGCTCTACTACTATCGTCAACCCATTGGGTAATTGTTGTAGCTTCGGCGCATTTAGACGAGGGAATTTTAGCAGAGTTGAGGACATTTGTAGTTATCAATCGGAGCATTTTACTCCTTTATGATAACTAGGACTTATTTATTTACGAAAAATAATGTTCGATTGTAAGCTTTAACGTCACGGCATAGATAAAGTATGTTGCGATACAAAGATAAAACTAATGGCGATCGCCCTATACATAACTTATGCTTCGATGAAATTACTGTTTTGCAGGGGGCATCCCAATTATGGAAAAATGTTTGGTAGTGCGTTAGCGTAGCATATCTGTAAGGATATGCATCTTACTCGCTATTAGCCGCTAGCGAGCAAGATGCTCGCACTACAAAATTATAAATTTGGGATGCTCCCGTTTTGCAAACTATACAGATGATTTTTTAATTATTTAATTAGCTGTTATTTAATGCTTAGTTAAATAGTCTGTAAAAATAATTTTAATTTCATCATTTAGCTTTCATAATCAATTATATTTTATAAAGAAACTGTTATCAAATCTAACCAATCTGGAATTTGGTTTTTATTAAGGGTAGCTATCTCCATCACTTAATAACTAAACCTAAATAAAGATGAAATTTTTACCTATTATTGCAACGATTGCAGGAATATTTATCGCAAATTCAGCTACTGCTCAATTAATTCAATCTACTCCTGCGATAGCAAATCCCAGCATTCCAAAAGTGCGTGTTGTCGGTAATGGAACCAAACTAAGAATTTACAATGGAACAATAATTAAAACTATTCAAGCTACTAGTTTAAAAGTAAGAGTATTAGATTCGCTAAACTGTGAAGGAAAACTAGTTACACGCCGAACATTATCTGGTAAAAAATTCTCTCCCAAAGCAATAACAATAGACAACAAAACTGGTAACTTAGCCGTTGGAGTATTGCTACAAAACTGCTCCAAACAAAATATAAGTGCAGCTTTTATTCTCCAACCAAAACCAAATTGGAATTATTACGTTATTCATCGTGTAGCAGTTCCCGGAAAAAGAGAAATCAACAATAGGTTTTCTACCTACCCTCTAAGAAATATTAAAGGACTTGGTTTTATAGATGGTAATTTAATTATTAAATACACTGATATAGCAAGTTCAGAAGCATTGCTGGTTTATAGTACATCAAACAAGCCAGCAGGAAAATACGCTGGCTGTGTGGTAACGCAATTGGGGAAGAGCGATAATATTTGCCCGTCTTTTAATTGAAGTTTGTGTTTGAAGTCATAATATAATACAAATATTCCAAAAATATTCTAATTATCTTTATCGTCAACATTATGGTAAAGACATTTTCAAAGCCTCTAACTTTAGAAGAATTTCTCAAGCTTCCAGAAACGAAACCCGCAAGCGAATATCTCAACGGTGAAATTGTTCAAAAACCTATGCCAAAAACTCGTCACTCAAGACTTCAGGCACAATTTACTACCAACATTAATCTTGTTACTGAAGAGAAACAAATAGCCTATGCGTTTCCTGAGCTGCGATGCACTTTTGGAGGGCGTTCGATTGTTCCCGATGTTGCAATTCTTCGTTGGAATCAAATTGAATTTAATCAAGAGGGAGAACCTTTAGATGATGTTTTTGTTGCTCCAGATTGGACAATAGAAATTCTATCCCCAGA
>JBCCLY010000542.1:0-3604 GCA_039026655.1 Cyanobacteria bacterium P01_C01_bin.38
CAATATTCTTAATCGCTTCCCTCAAATGGTACAAAATCTTACCAATATTCACGGTAAAAATGTCGAATTGCGGTTGAGTGGTGGCTCCGTTTTAGTAGATAAAGCAATTGCAGAAAAGCTTTACGATCCATTGTTACACTTGGTACGCAACGCTTACGATCATGGTATCGAATCACCAGAAATACGTGGCGATCGCCGCAAACCCGAAAAAGGTTTAATCGAAATTTGTGCTTACAACCGAGGCTCTCAAACTGTGATCGAAGTTCGAGATGATGGCGGAGGTTTGAATTTCGAGAAAATTCGTAACAAAGCAATTGATTTGGGGCTTTTACGCTCAGACAAAGAATTTGGCAGACACGATTCAGGTTTAATGGAGGAAGAACTATTAGATTGTTTATTTTCTCCAGGATTTTCGACTGCTGGTAAAGTTAGCGATATTTCCGGAAGGGGTATCGGGTTGGATATTGTTCGCACTCAGCTGCAATCACTCAACGGTTCGATTGCAGTTTATTCACAACCCCAGCAAGGAACAACATTCGTATTAAAAATTCCTTTTTCTATGACTACCGAAAAATTAATGATAGTTCAAACGGGAGGTGCTGCTTACGCACTACTATTAGACAGTATTGCAAAAATATTGCTTCCATCTCCCGAACAAATCAAACATTTTGAAAATAAAAAAGTTCTATACTGGAATACTGGTAAAGAAGAACGCATGGTAAATCTGCTCAATCTTTCAGATTTAATGCAATATCATCGTTCATTCAAGAGCGAAAATACTTTATCTAATCAATCTGCAATTAGTAATACAGATGATACTGTAAATCCTATTTTACTACTACGTAGCAACGACCAAATTTTAGGTTTAGAAATTGACCAAATAATTGGGGAGCAAGAGTTAGTAGTTAGACCTTTAGGTCAAGCAATTGCTCCCCCAAAATATGTTTACGGTTGTAGTAGCTTGGCTAATGGTAATTTAATTCTAGTAATTGATGGAACTTTACTACCATCTGTTGGAGAGATGCAAGCATCAATTGATTATACAGCCCTACCATCTGCGGTTTCCAAAAAAGCTTTACAAATGTCGGGAGAAATAATTACATCTAAAGCACTACTTGCTGCTTCTAAATCTACAAATAATCCTCAAATTAATTCAGGGCACAAAGCAAAATTACCTGTTGCTAATTCTTCAAAAGTTGTTTTAGTGGTAGATGATGCGATTAGTTTGCGACAAACCATTTCATTAACTTTACAGAAATACGGTTATCAAGTTATACAAGCTCAAAATGGTGTAGAAGCTTTAGAAAAATTGCAGCATCATCCCGAAGTTGATTTAGTAATTTCTGATTTAGAAATGCCTCGGATGAATGGTTTTGAATTATTAAGTAATTTGCGTCAAAGTCCTAATTTAGCCGATGTTCCTGTAGTTGTACTTACTTCTCGCAGTGCAGAAAAACATCGTCAGCTTGCAGAAGCATTAGGTGCAAACGCTTATTTAACTAAGCCTTATTTAGAGCATGAGTTTCTTTCTCAAGTTGAGAAATTAGTAATGGTTCATTCGTAAATAAGGGAGTAGGGAGTAGGGAGTAGGGAGTAGGGAACAGGCAATAGGGAACGGGGAACAGAAAATAGTTCGGGAGTATTTTTTAGCTTACGACGGCAAACTATAGTAATTCCTGCGAAATAAGGGCAATATATAAGACTTTAAAATGGATATGAATATTTGATGAGCCACACGCGACCTGGGAATGTAATGTGGTAGGGTGAAAAACAAGTTCTACCAACTTGACCGCCTAGCCTTACATGAAGTGGGGAAAGCACGGCAGGTTGCCATTTGGACTTAATTAAATATCTTTTAACTCCATTGCCAGTAGGTAATGTGGCTAACTGCTGACTAGAGGTCAAGGAACCAAGTTATCTTAACTATGGAACCAAGTCGCAAGGCGCTTCTAGTTGAATAAACTTTCATACCGTCAGTTTTTTCTACCCGTTTGGGTAGGTATTTAGAAGCGGTTGTAGGTACTAACGAGTAAAATGCTCCTACTACGAAGGCTACAGTAACTTATAAATACTAATTTTAAAGAAGTTTTAGAACCCGGTTTTTTGAAAAAACCGGGTTCTTAATAGTACTAAACAACTATAATTATGATTTCTTTCCTCTATTCCCTGTTCCCGATTCCCTACTCCCTCTTCCCAAAACTCATCTACCGATAACTTTATAGTGCCCGCGATCGGGAAACTGATGTTAATATCGTGAATCTATAAGAATGCTTACACTTCGTTCTCATGGATTTATGAGGTTGTTGATGCGTCGGATACTTTATTGGGTAGCCCCTTTTAGTCTACTTGCTGGTTGTTCTGCTGTCGAAATTATTGAGCCAATGCCCCCCGTGTCGGAAACTCCTTCAAAAATTCCTAAATCTGTGACGCGGGATAATAATCTCTCGGTTTTAGAACAACGAGTAATCGCTGAAATGAATCTGGCTCGTACAAATCCCCGAGCTTATGCTGCTATTTTAGAAAACTATAGAAAACGCTTTGAAGGTAAACGAGTAAAACTTTCTAAAAATGTTTATTTAATAACTCAAGAAGGTGTTCCTGCTGTCGATGAAGCTATTCGCTACCTGAAAACTGTTTCTCCCGTACCTCCGGTAACTACTTCAAAGGGAATGTCTTTAGCTGCTAAAGATCATGTCAAGGATCAAGGTCCTAAAGGTATCGTCGGTCACAACGGTAGCGATGGTAGCGACCCTTTCAAACGTTTAAGTCGCTACGGAAAATGGCAAGTTACTGCCGGTGAGAATATCAGCTACGGTTCCCACACCGCAAGGGATATCGTCATGCAGTTAATTATCGATGATGGAGTTCCCGATCGCGGTCATCGAATCAATATGTTTAATCCCGATTTTAAAGTATCCGGTGTTGCATTCGGAATTCACACTACCTACAGACAAATGTGCGTTATCACCTACGCTGGAGGATATAAAGAGTCAGTTAGCAGCGAACAATTATCAATTATCAATTATCACCGGTTGGGTGTGGATCATCAATTACCAACTCCTAACTCCTAACTCCTAATTCCTAACTCCTAATTCCTAACTCCTAACTCCTAACTTTCTTTCCTATGCATCTCAACACTTACACTAAAGGTGAAGGTTTCCCGATTCTCTGTTTGCACGGACATCCGGGTTCGGGTTCAAGTCTTTCTGTTTTTACGGATCATCTGTCGGAACGCTTTCAAACTATTGCTCCAGATTTGCGCGGATACGGTAACAGCCGCTTCAATAGCAATTTTGCTATGATCGATCATTTAAGCGACTTAGAATTACTTTTAGACCAATTTCAAGTTGAAAAATGTCTGGTATTGGGATGGTCTTTAGGTGGTATTTTAGCGATGGAGTTGGCAATGCGACTTCCTCAAAGGGTAAGCGGGTTGATTCTAATCGCAACAGCCGCAAGGCCGCATGGCAATCACCCACCTATCTCATGGCAAGATAATCTCTATACGGGTATTGCGGCTCTTTTAAGTGTTGTAAATCCTAATTGGCAGTGGAATATTGATACTTTTGGCAAGCGTTCTCTTTTTCGCTACCTAATTCAACAA
>JBCCLY010000543.1:0-3600 GCA_039026655.1 Cyanobacteria bacterium P01_C01_bin.38
TTATTTGGCTGTGGGTACGCCGGGAACTGTTGCGGGAATGTATGAGGTGCATCGCCGAAGCGGTAAATTACCTTGGAAAACAGTTGTGGCACCTTCGATTAAATTGGCTAAAGATGGTTTTGTAGTCAGTGACAAGTTTGTGCGAGCTGTTAAAAGACGTAAGAAAATGATTGCTACCAATCAACCGGCACGAACTATTTTTACTCGCAACGGTAACTATTTTCAACCGGGAGAAAAGCTCGTACAAAGAGATTTGGGAAAAACTTTACAAGATATCGCTGTAAATCCTCAAAGTTTCTATACAGGGAAAATAGCTAGGGCGATCGCCTCGGATATGGAAAAAAATGGCGGTTTAATTACTTTGGAAGACTTGAAATCTTATAAACCGATTTGGCGAAATCCAGTATGCGGTAATTTCCGTAAAGCTAGAGTTTGTTCGATGCCACCGCCATCATCGGGAGGCATTCATTTATTGCAGATGTTAAATATTATCGGCGATACTGACTTAAAATCTTTGGGCTGGCATCATCCCGATGCAATTCACTTGATGGCGGAAGCTATGCGAATTGCTTATGCAGATCGTTCGGAGTACCTGGGCGATCCAGATTTTGTGAAAGTTCCTCAACAACAGTTGATAAATCCAGCATACGCAAAACTGCGCCGCCAGCAAATTAATATGCAGCGTGCAAAGCCTTCTACTGAAGTAAAGCCAGTTGATAAAAATATATTAGAAAAATTTGCTTCTTACACACCATCAACCTTAATACCTGCATATCCTAATCCAAAATCTGTCAATACAAAATACCACGAGTCTACAGAAACGAGTCATTTGACAGTCATCGACGAACAACAAAACGCCGTAAGTCTGACATTTACGATTAACTTGGGTTTTGGTGCAGGTGTAGTCACACCAGGAACGGGAATTATTCTTAATAATGAAATGGATGATTTTTCAGCAGCACCAGGAGTTCCCAATGCTTTCGGCTTGCTCGGCAATGAAGCCAACTCCATCGCACCTTTAAAAACCCCCTTATCAAGCATGACTCCTACAATTGTTACCGAAAATGGAAGATTGCGGATGGCTGTAGGTACCCCAGGAGGTAGCACGATTATCACCCAAGTACTGCAAATAATTCTTAATGTATTGGAATATGACATGGATGCAGGAGCAGCCGTTTCCGCATCGCGCATACATCATCAATGGTTCCCCGATACCTTGCGCGTCGAACCTTGGGGATTGAATGCGCTGACTTTGCAAGAATTAAAACGACGAGGACATAAAATCAGGCAAACCAACTCTTGGGGTAACTCCAACCTAATTATTGTCAAACCAGACGGCACTCTCGAAGGTGCTGCCGATTCCAGGGGAGAAGGTGAAGCTAGGGGAATTTAATTAAGGATTAGGCATAGGGGATTGGGGATTGGGCATTGGGGATTGGGCATTGGGGATTGGGCATAGGGGATTGGGCATAGGGAAATGGGGAGACAACGAGATAACGAAAGCTACTTTCTACTCCTAACTCCTAACTCCTAACTCCTAACTCCTAACTATTCCCTATTCCCAGTTCCCTATTCCCTATTCTATTTATGTGAAGCGTCTGAAGTGTTAAATGTTGAAAATTCGTTGGCGCGGGCGCTGGGTACTATTGTCCAACCTGCTTTTAATAACTTTTGATAAGTTGCCCATCCTTTGGAACCGCCAGGTATTTTATAATCTGGTACTGCTAATTGTCGAAAAAAGGTGTATGGCCGCCAGGGTTCGTTCGGTGCTGTCTGCAAGTGCAAAATCTTCTCTCCGTTTTGACCGGACTTTGATAACCAGCACATTCTTTTCATACAATCTCCTTTGCATTTCGCATTTAATGCATAATCATAGATATTTGTCAATGCTTGCCTCACCCTTTCAGGATGTTTTTGCAGAATGAGTTATAAAATATAGTTATGGAATACAATTTATATTTAGTTTTCATTCTTCATCTTTTGGGCAATAGCTAACAGTGTTGATAGTTTGATAGTAATTTTATATAGACATAACATTTATTGCTTTTTGTCTAAATAAAAACTAACCACAGACACAATCGTCCGTGGAATCAAAAATCAAATACTCATAACAAACATCTACGTTTGTCTAATTGTATATGTATTTTTACTAGTTGTGTGTATCTTTAATTACCTTTATCTTGTATAATTTTACATTAAAAATTCAGTATATAGTTGGGGTTTTTGTAACTCTAATTTATCGAGGAAATATAGGAAGAATCGCCAATAATCTCGCAGATTTGGGTTACTAGCTGCGAATAAACATTTTTAGACAAAGCTGGTTTTGCGGCTTCGAGGGAAATTGATTCATTTAGATCGATCCAAGATTTGCATCCACCATATCGTTGATGATAGGTGACAAGTTGTTCTGATGGTAGTTTGTATGTCCGCAATAGCAGTACAAACAACGGTTGTTGAGGTTTCCATTTTAGGCGATCGCTCACGAATTCTTCACTCCAAATATGAAATGGAAACAAAGCGTTAACAATTGATTCGTCGGAAACTGGCAAAATATGGGTAATTTGAGCGTAGCTTGTTATTTTAACGGTTTCAGGTCGCCAACCGGGTGTTACCGGAATAACTCTTTGAGAATAATCAGCTTTGAGCATGGAGCTTTTTTGATGCTCGTAAGTTGGGTAAAGCAAAACCCGATCGTGAGCAACTTGAAAACTCCCACCTTTTTCGTGAATACCACCTTTACGCAGCAGCATTATTGTCTTTCCGGCTTTTAGCGCATCAACGGCGATCGTCCATTCTTTCAATGCGTGACAAGTAGTTAATTCCATTTACGGTTTTAGATTCTGGATTTTAACAACAGATGTGTTTGTTTTAAATTATGGATTGCTATCAAAAATTTTAGTCTGCAAAATTAGTATTTTTCTAGGGAGCAAGATGCTCCCACCAGCAAAAATCTGTTTCACTTCTGAAATGATTGTAGTAGGTATAGCATTCCTAAATCCCGAAGTGAGATTTTAGAAACCCGGTTTTTTGGAAAAACCGGGTTTCTGGCACCTAGCTTTCTCCCGACTCATGTAGGATTGCTATATACAAAAAATGAACACTTTGATGTTTTTTATTACCTACTACCTACTACCTACTACCTATTCCCAATACCTCAAGACTGTGAAACTATTTATGAAAAGCTTCTAACTCAAAATCAATCATGGAAAAACGCAAATTAGGTAATTCTGATATTAAAATTACTCCTATCTTGATGGGAACTTGGCAAGCAGGTAAAAAGTGGTGGGTAGGAATCGAAGATGATGATTCGGTGAAAGCCATACGAGCCGCTTACGAAAATGGTATCACCACTATTGATACAGCCGAAGTTTATGGTGATGGACATTCCGAACAAATTGTTGCCAAAGCACTATCAGATGTGCGAGATAAACTGGAATATGCGACAAAGGTTTTCGTTAATCATCTAAAATATCAACAAGTAATCGAAGCTTGCGAACGTTCTTTAAAAAATCTCCAAACTGACTACATTGATTTATACCAAATTCATTGGCCCAGTGGTGCTTTAAATAGCGAAATTGTTCCTATAGAAGAGACAATGAA
>JBCCLY010000544.1:0-3596 GCA_039026655.1 Cyanobacteria bacterium P01_C01_bin.38
AAATTCTTGCTGAAATAATAATCCAGCAGAAAAACCATTCAGCATAATAAATTTTAAAAGTAAACTCCAAGGTGCAATACTTCCAATAATTACCAAAATTAAATAAAGGGATTTCGCTGAAAATAATCTACCGGATACAGATTCTTGATTTTGATAAGTTGCAGTTTTCATAACTTTTATTCTCCAATTCAGATTCAATCATCGTTGTTGTTTTGATTATCATTGCTGTATCCGAGAGAAACAATTACCTTTGAGGTAATAAAGATGTTATGAAAAATGCAATCCACCTCAAATCAACAAACAACCTTTGGAAATCTGCTCAAATATTGGCGAAAACTGCGAAATTTCAGCCAGCTTGATTTAGCTTTAGCCAGCGACGTTTCTCAAAGACACATTAGTTTTCTTGAATCCGGTAGAGCAAATCCCAGTCAGGAAATGATATTACAGCTTGCTACCGTGCTGGATATTCCTTTACGGGAACAAAACGTGATGCTGACAACTGCGGGATTTACACCAATTTATTCCGAAAGCGATTTAACTTCACCAGAATTTGAACCCATCCGTAAAGCTTTGGATTTCATTTTGCTTTCTCAAACCCAGTCACCAGTGTTGATAATGGATAGATACTGGAACTTAATTCAAACTAATCCGATATCGGAACAGTTAATCAATTGGTTGGTTCATCCAGAAGACTTACAAAAAAATTTCTACATTCACGAAAAAATAAACTTGATGCGATTGATGTTACATCCCCGAGGTTTAAAACCCTTCGTTTCCAACTGGGAAGAAATTGTTAGTCATTTAATCCAAAGAGTTTATCGAGAAGCAATAGCAGACAATAATAACGACCAACCCCAGCAACTTTATCAAGAATTGATGACATATCCAGATGTTCCACAATTGTGGAACATTTCTCATGCTCAAACCTGGCAAATTCCATTATTAACCGTAAAATTCTTCAAAGACGGATTAAATCTCAAATTTTTTTCAGCAATAGCCACTCTCGGGACACCACAAGACATTATGTTGCAAGAATTACGCATAGAAACCTTATTTCCAGCAGACGAAATCACCCAAAATAATTTGACCAAGTTAAATTAATTCTCAGTAATAATTGTAGGTAACTTTTATCTCAAAAAATAATATTTCTATCTTAATTTCTTTCCTCCGAGTCCTTAGCGTCCTCTGCGGTTTTATAAATCCGAAATTACAAAAAGACGGTTATTGCTTCAATGAAACGCTTTTAACCTATCCTTCTCGCTAATCCAATACTCAGATACCCAAAACTTATCAATATTCATCAAAATCGCCACTGGTGCAAAAGTATCAAATTCCTTCCCAGATAAATGCTGCGGAGGTAACAAACCAAATAGCTCGTTATATACCGTCACCTCAGTAATAATCTCATCAAACTCTGCTTCCATCTCATCAACCAAAACGCAGTGAATTCCCCCATCATCATCGTAATATTCTTCCTCATAGGGTTCCCAGATGGGAGGAACTAGTTCGTGTTCCAAATATTCCAGACGGTGAAATTCCTTAACAGGGATTATTGCAGCAACTTCTTCCCCAGCTTGCTGTATAACGATACGCTTTCCCGCCAAAACCACTGTTTTCAAGGCTTCTAACAAATTACCTCGAACTTCCTCAATACTCGAACGGATAAAGCCTTCATCTTGATTAACTTGCTGTTCTATCATCATAAATGTAATCTTGGTCGAATCTAATAGTTCATTTAGTCTAGAAATCCGGGAAAATAATAAATTAAGGCTAACCTAAATTTTTCTTGAATTTTATGGCGAACTCATTTTTGGAACATATCCAAAGCCCCAAAAGACCCGTCGTAGTGTTCGATGGAGCGATGGGAACAAATTTACAGGTACAAGAACTCACTGCTGAAGATTTCGGTGGTGCTGAATACGAAGGTTGTAACGAATATCTGGTACATACCAAACCGGAAGCGGTAGCTACAGTTCACCGTGGTTTCTTGGCTGCTGGTGCGGATGTGATTGAAACCGATACTTTTGGTGGTACGTCAATTGTACTTGCCGAGTATGATTTGGCAGACCAAGCTTATTACCTGAATAAAACTGCTGCGGAATTAGCAAAGAAAGTCTGTGAGGAATTTTCCACACCAGAGAAACCAAGGTTCGTTGCTGGTTCTATGGGTCCGGGTACAAAGCTACCAACTTTGGGACATATTGATTTTGACAGCTTGAAGAATGCTTATGTAGAGCAAGTAGAAGCATTATTTGATGGTGGGGTGGATTTATTTTTGGTAGAAACCTGTCAGGATGTGTTGCAAATTAAATCAGCACTGAATGCGATTGAAGAGGTTTTTGCGAAAAAAGGCGAACGTCGTCCGATAATGGTTTCCGTGACTGTGGAAACTATGGGTACAATGCTCGTAGGTACAGAAATTAGCGCCGTAGTGACAATTTTAGAACCCTACAATATCGATATTTTGGGTTTAAACTGCGCTACCGGGCCAGATTTGATGAAACCACACATCAAATATTTGTCGGAACATTCACCATTTATGATTTCTTGTATTCCCAACGCGGGTTTACCAGAAAACGTTGGTGGACAAGCGCATTATAGATTAACTCCACTAGAGTTAAAGATGCACTTAATGCATTTCATCGAAGACTTAGGTGTCCAAGCGATTGGGGGTTGCTGTGGGACACGTCCGGAACATATTCAAGCTTTAGCAGAAATTGCCAAGGATTTAACACCAAAGGTAAGGGAACCAAAAATAGAACCGGCTGCGGCTTCGATTTACGGTATTCAACCATACGACCAAGATAATTCGTTCTTGATTATCGGTGAACGTCTCAACGCTAGCGGTTCTAAAAAATGCCGTACCATGTTGAACGATGAAGACTGGGACGGATTGGTATCTTTGGGACGCTCTCAGGTTAAAGAAGGGGCACACGTTTTAGACGTTAACGTTGACTATGTAGGACGCGACGGCGTGCGTGATATGCACGAGTTGGTTTCGCGTTTGGTCAATAATGTAACTTTACCGTTAGTGCTTGACTCTACCGAATGGGAAAAAATGGAGTCCGGTCTTAAGGTGGCTGGTGGTAAGTGTTTGCTGAATTCCACCAACTATGAAGACGGTGAAGAGCGCTTTTTCAAAGTATTGGAATTAGCCAGACAATACGGTGCTGGTGTCGTAATTGGTACCATCGACGAAGATGGGATGGCACGAACTGCTGATAAGAAATTTGAAATTGCTCAAAGAGCTTATCGTCAAGCTGTGGAATATGGTATTCCCGCTCACGAAATTTTCTTCGATACTCTAGCGCTACCAATTTCAACTGGAATTGAAGAAGATAGGGAAAACGGTAAAGCGACTATCGAATCAATCCGTCGGATTCGTCAAGGATTACCGGGATGTCACGTTGTCTTGGGTGTTTCTAACGTTTCCTTCGGTTTAAACCCCGCAGCCCGGATAGTTTTAAACTCGATGTTCCTGCACGAAGCAATGCAAGCGGGAATGGATGCGGCTATCGTTAGCGCTAGTAAGATATTACCGCTAGCCAAAATCGAAGAAAAGCATCAAAAAGTTTGTCACGACTTGATTTACGACA
>JBCCLY010000545.1:0-3594 GCA_039026655.1 Cyanobacteria bacterium P01_C01_bin.38
AACACGAACTTTCATCAATTAAAATTACAGGAATCGAACTTGATTTTAATACAGCTTGAGAAACAGAACCCATTTTATGAATTTGATGCCCTCGCTTACCCATGACAATATCGGTAATTTGATAATCCTTAGCGACGCGCATAATTTCTTCTGGAATTGAACCTGTAACTGTAATAAACTGATGGCGAATATCTGCTAAAAGCCGTTGAGATGTTGATTTTAACAACTCTACTTCTTGACTATTTGTTTGAATAACGTGCAGTACAATTACTTCCGCATCGTTACGACGGGCTATATCGGCAGCTTTAGCTAAAACTTGAGTTGCTACAGAAGAGGTATCCACGGCAGCCAGTAAAATAATTGAGCGGGTAATTCCTACCTTGGTGGCATCTACTTCACCCTTTTCTAATAATTTTGGCGCAAAAGTGGGAATTGCCCAGGCTCCCAGAGGTGCAGTTACCAAAATAGACAAGGCGGCGATCGCTAATATTGTTTCTCCTCCTTGAATTCCTTGTGCTAGGGGAATCGCTCCAATTGCCGCTTGTACTGTAGCTTTTGCTGAATTACCAGGTAGTAAAAATAACCGTTCTCGCCAATTCCAGTTACTTCCCAATGTCGATAAATACCATCCAAAAGCACGTCCGAGCAAGGTTCCAACTGCAAGAATAATTAATCCCGGAACTAAAGTCTTTTCTAACACCTGTATTTGAATACTTGCTCCTAATAAAACAAACAAAATTATTTGCGCTACTACCCATAAACTATCGAAGCCAGAGCGCAATTTTCTAGCTAAGGGAGCATCAAATTCAATTAAGAAAAACCCCGTTACCATTACCGCTAAATAACCAGAAAATATTGGTAAATTTTCTGCTAAAACTACTAATGATAATGCCAAACTCGCTGCAACTAAAGTGTCTTGAACGGTACTTTTAGTCCAGTTTTGTTTAGTTAATAATAAAACCAATATTTTGGCAGTTACTAAACCTATAACTACTCCCAAAATAATTTGACCAATTATTTGAATCGGAAGCAGTAAAAATGGATTTACATTTAAACCAAAAGGCAATTTTATTAAATTAAAAGTTGTTCCCTGTCCCAAAAAATTCAGCAATAAACTAAATACAAGTAAAAGTAAAACATCTGATAAAGCACTCCCGGTAAGTATCGCGTCAGGAATTCCTTTATTAACACCCCAACCCAAACTTTTTAACCGCAACATTCCCGGTACAATCACCGCAGGAGATTCCGCTCCGATAATACAGCCTAATAATAATCCGGTAGGAAAATCAAACTTAAAAATCCACATTGCAGCCAAAGCAATAATTAAAGCTTCGCAAGTAGCAGGTAAAAATCCTAACCGTAGCGCCACCGTTCCCTGCTGCACCAGTTTTTCTCGATCTAAACCCAACCCAGCCTTCATCAAAATCACCATCACAGCAATTGTTCGTAAAGGAGCAGACGCTGCAAGTACGGCAGGATGTATCAAATTGCTAACTTGAGGTCCCAAAATAATTCCTACCAAAACCATACCTACCAATGCAGGAGCTTTCAATCGTTGGGCAATTTGTCCGACAAAAAAGCCCACAAGTAAAATTAAGATAAAACTTTTTAACATTATTTTAGGTAGTGGGTAGTGGGTAATGGGTAGTGGGTAATGAGTAATGAGTAATGAGTAATGAGTAACGAGTAATGGAGAGAAATTCAACTACCAACTACCAACTACCAACTACCAACTACCATTATTATTTTGTACGCTTCAAACAAAAATCGTTTCACCGAAAGCTTATTCACAACATATTGTTTTTTTCTTCACAATTAAGATTGGGTTTACATTTATATAACTATTGGTAATTTTTTCCAATATATATTTCTCTCTGCGTACTATTTTCCGCTTTAAAATTACAGCTTCATTTCTCGATTCTTTAATTAATTGCATCTATTTACATTTTGCAAAAATAGTCGGCAAAGGACAATAAAAAGTGTTAAAAAAAATTGCATTGATAGTAGTTATAACTCTGTTTTTTTTCAGCGGAGCAACTAATAATGCTTTTGCTCAGGTACAGTCTCCAGGGTTTCCACCTGCTGTTAATAATGGTAATGCTTCTACAGCATTTGTATTAATTTGTGCGGCGCTAGTATTTTTGATGACACCGGCACTCGCCTTTTTCTATGGTGGATTTGTCCGCACTCGTAATGTTCTCAATACTTTGATGATGAGCTTTGTCACGATGGCTATCATCGGTGTCACTTGGATTTTATGGGGCTATAGTTTTGCTTTTTCACCTGGTAACGCCTTCTTTGGTGGTTTTGAATGGTTGGGTTTAAACGATGTTGGCGTGCAACCAAGCGAATATGCACCACAAATTCCCCATCTGGCATTCATGGCTTATCAAGGAATGTTTGCCATTTTTGCCACAGCTTTAATTTCCGGCGCGATCGCCGAAAGAATGAGTTTCACCGGATACTCAGTATTTGTAGTTTTGTGGTCATTTTTTATTTATTGTCCCATCGCGCATATGGTTTGGGGTGTAGGTGGATTATTAAGTTTATCTGGTGGTTGGGGAGCGTTAGATTTTGCTGGTGGTACTGTCGTACATATTAGCTCTGGGGTATCTGCTTTCGTTGCAGCTATGTACCTCAAGCCTAGAAAAACCTTTCCTAATAAATTGAGTCCACCACATAGCATACCTTTTATTTTGCTAGGTGCAGGTTTATTGTGGTTTGGCTGGTTTGGCTTTACCGCCGGTAGCGCTTTAGAAGCCAATAATTTAGCAGTAATAGCCTTTGTCAATACCAATACCAGTGCAGCGGCAGGAGTTTTAACCTGGTTGATTTTAGAAAGAGTATTGCGCGGCAAATCCACAGCAGTAGGTGCAGCCACCGGAAGCGTTGCAGGCTTAGTGGGTATTACACCAGCAGCAGGATTTGTTACACCCATAGCAGCAATCTTGATTGGTAGTATCACCGCTTTTATATGCTTCTATGCCTTCAGCCTCAAACACAAAATGCAGGTTGACGACGCTTTAAATACATTTTCCATTCATGGCGTAGGAGGTACAGTAGGCGCAATTTTGACAGGTATTTTCGCCACCAGAGCCATCAACCCAGGAGGAAGAAACGGTTTATTATTCGGCAACCCCGAAGAATTACTTTTAGAACTTGCCGCAATCGTAGTAACTTATTTTATTGCCGGATTTGGTACCTGGATTATTCTCAAAGTAGTTGAAAGTACCGTTGGATTGCGAGTAAACGAAAACGCCGAATTACAAGGAATGGACATCAGCGAACACGGCGAAGAAGCTTATAATTCGGAATATACAATCAAGTGAATTTTGGTAATAGGTAATGGGTAGTGGGTAGTGGGTAATTGGTAGTTGGTAATTGGTAATTGGGCATGGGGCATTGGGCATTGGGCGTAGGAATTTGAAACTCCTAACTCCATCCGTTACCGCCACTCCATCCGTTACCGCCACTTCATCCGTTGCCCAACTTCATCCGTTGCCAAACTTCCCCCTCTCCCCATGAGTAGATTACAATCTTATGCAAAGAATTGAGTCTGCTAATAACCGTGTCTAGTTCTGCTAAAATTCCTAC
>JBCCLY010000546.1:0-3585 GCA_039026655.1 Cyanobacteria bacterium P01_C01_bin.38
ACCTAAAGGCTTACCTTCTACTGGCATTGCAGCAATATTTTCTGGTAAATCAATATGTACTGCTCCGGGCTTTTCTCGTTGCGCTCTTTTAAAAGCTTTGCGGACAATTTCCGGCGTAATACTAGGACGAACAATCTGCTTATTCCACTTAGTTACCGGAGCAAACATTGCTACCAAATCTAAATATTGATGGGATTCAATATGCATTCTATCGGTTCCCACCTGTCCGGTAATTGCCACCAACGGCGCACCATCTAGGTTAGCATCAGCAACCCCAGTCATTAAATTAGTAGCACCAGGACCAAGTGTAGATAAACACACGCCAGCTTTCCCTGTCAAACGTCCGTAGACATCCGCCATAAAAGCCGCACCTTGTTCGTGACGGGTAGTAATAAACTGAATCGAAGATTTTTTCAAAGCCTCCAAAACGTGTAAATTTTCTTCACCGGGGAGTCCAAAAACATATTCTACCCCTTCATTTTCCAAACATTTAACTAGCAATTCTGCTGTATCCATTGTGATTCCCCAAGTTTTAATAAGAGTTAGGAGTTAGGAGTTAGGAGTTAGGAGTTAGGAGTTATGAGTTAGGAGTTATGAGTTAGGAGTTAGGAATTAATTAATATTTTTCTATGCCCAATGCCCAATCCCCAATGCCCAATGCCCAACAACTAACAACCAACAACTAACAACCAACAAAATTTATTTAACCCACACAGTTTTAACATTGACAAACTCATGTATGCCTTGAATGCTTAATTCTCTTCCATAACCGGAAAGCTTGATTCCACCGAAGGGCAGCCGGGGATCGGATTTGACTAAACCGTTGATAAATACTGCTCCTGCTTCGATTTCGGAGATTAAGCGCTGTTGTTGTGTGGTATCTTTTGTCCAAGCGCTGGCACCCAAACCGAAGGGTGTATTGTTAGCAATTGTTATCGCTTCGTCAATGTCTTTAACTCGAAATAACATTGCTACCGGACCAAAAAATTCTTCTTTAGCCGTGGCAGAATCGGGAGAAATATCTGTAAGTATTGTTGGTGGATAATAGTTTCCCTTCATATTTAATAAAGGCTTTGCTCCCATCAATGCTTTTGCACCACTGTTGAGAGATTTTTGGACTTGCTCGTCTAATTCTTTGAGAATATCGGCAGTTGCTAGGGGACCTATATTAGTATCTTCCTGCATCGGGTCGCCAATTTTCAAGGCATGAAATTTTTCTAAGAGTAATTTTTCAAATTCGTCTGCCACAGATTCTTCGACGATAAACCGTTTGGCTGCTATACAAGACTGCCCGTTGTTCAACATTCTTGCTTTGGTTGCCGTTATAGCCGCAGTTTCTATGTCAGCACTTGCTAACACGATAAACGGATCGCTTCCTCCTAATTCCAATACCGTTTTTTTAAGATGCTTGCCAGCAGCAGCAGCTAAAGACGCTCCCGCTCCTTCGCTTCCGGTTAAAGTGGCAGCTTTAACTCGTTCGTCAGCAATGATATTTGCTACCTTGTCCGAACCTATTAATAAACTTTGAAAAACACCTTGAGGAAAACCCGCTCTTTGAATAATCTTTTCAATAGCCAACGCGCACTGAGGTACATTAGAAGCGTGTTTGAGCAAACCGACATTACCAGCCATCAGCGTCGGAGCAACAAAGCGAAACACCTGCCAAAAAGGAAAATTCCACGGCATCACCGCTAAAATTATCCCTAAAGGTTGGTATGCAACATAACTTTTATTTGCATCGGTTTCCACGTAAACATTGGCAAGAAATTCGGCAGCTTTATCTGCATAGTAACGGCATACCTTAGCGCATTTTTCTACTTCAGCAATAGCACTTTTATAAGGCTTACCCATTTCCAAAGTCATTACTTGAGCAAAATCCGCCTTATCTTGCTCCAAAATATCGGCAGCAAGGAGCATCCACTCAGCACGCTGCTCAAAACTCGTCTTGCGGTAATCTCCGAAAGCTTCATGCGCCGTAGATATAGCATTCTTCACTTCCGCATCACTCAAAGACTCAAAAGACTTGAGAGTTTCCCCAGTAGCAGGATTTATCGTGGCGATCGCCATTTTTTCCTTCCCCGAATAAATATTGTGAGGTAACTTCATAGTCTTACACAAAATTTTTGAAAGCTACCACCACTTTTGGTATGAGAATTGGGGATTGGGGATTGGTAGTTGGTAGTTGGTAGTTGGTAGTTGGTAGTTGGTAGTTGGTAATGGGGGATAATTTATACTGCTAAGTAGTTGAGCAAAAATAATGAAGGCATAACCATTTAATCCCTAACTCCATCCGTTGCCTAACTCCATCCGTTGCCTAACTCATAACTTCATCCGTTGCCAAACTCCATCCGTTGCCAAACTCCATCCGTTGCCTAACTCCATCCGTTGCCTAACTCTTAATTAACGCTTACTTCATATAAAATTGAGCTATGCAAATTATTGTGCTGATACTACTTCATGAATTCCCTTCCTCCTAACCGTGCAAATACCTTAAAAGCAGCTTTTCGGGCTTGTGATGTCGCACCTTTGATTGGCCCAAATATTGAGAAATATTATGTTGAGCTATCAAAAGTTCGCAATACAGAGGCAATTGAAAGCATTAATACTAGGTTAGATTTTCTTGAGCCAGCAGAATTTTGCAGTATCTTATTTACTGGACACCGAGGATGCGGTAAAAGCACTGAATTAAGGCGAATTCAAAAAAAGTGGGAAGCTGAATACAGAGTTATTTATATTGAAGCTGATGCAGAATTAGATATTCTTGATGCTGAATATACAGATTTGTATTTAGTAATTATAAAAAAAATTGCTGATGAATTATACAGATTGAACTGTAAGTTTGATACTCAGCTTTTAAATAATTTTGAATCTTGGTTTAAAGAAATTACTCAGGAAACCGAACAATCTGTTGAAAGATCGGTGAGTATGGAAGCTAGCGGAGAAGTCGGATTTAAAGTTCCGTTTATTTCTAAATTATTAGCTAAAGTTCAAGCACAGATCAAAGGTGCTGATAAACAAAAGAAAACTATTCGTCAAAGCTTACAAAAAGATATTGGTCGTCTACAGGCAGATATTAATTTATTGTTGAGTGATGCTTTTGTTAAATTGAGAGCAAAAGATGAAAAGTATAATAAGGGCTTTTTAATCATTTTTGATAACTTGGATCGAGTTCCGCTCAATGTCGCAAATCACTTATTTTTTGACTATGCTGCTCAGCTACAAAGCTTACACTGTACAATTATTTATACAGCGCCAATTTCTGTAGTTTATTCAGATAAAAATTTAGCTAATGCTTTCGACACGCCGAATATTGTGCCGATGATAAATATTTATGAATTTGAGCAAGAAAGTTTGAATTTGAAACATAATGCAGATGCATTAGATGCTGTTGCAAGTTTAGTCGAAAGACGTGTTGAAATCGATGCCGTTTTTGAATCGCGTCAGGAGCTATTAGAATTAGCAAAAGCTAGTGGTGGACACGTGCGTCAGTTGATGCAAATTGCTTCTAAAGGATTTATTACAGCAGCAACTCGCGGGCATCAAAAATTAACTGCCGAAGATGTGACTTATGCCATAAAGCAAGAG
>JBCCLY010000547.1:0-3584 GCA_039026655.1 Cyanobacteria bacterium P01_C01_bin.38
GCTTGATGTAACAAAAATGCCAAAGTCGAAGAATCAACTCCTCCACTCAGAGCTAACAACACTCGCTTGCTGCCAACTTTAGCGCGAATTTCACGAATCGCTTCTTCTACAAAAGCATCGGTTGTCCAAGTAGGTTCGCTCTTACAGATTTCATAAACAAAATTACGAATTAACGATAATCCACCGATAGAATGCACTACCTCTGGATGAAACTGTACTCCATAAAGTTTCGTTTGGGGATTGGCGATCGCCGCACAAGGAGTATTAGCGGTGTGAGCTAATAAGTTAAAACCAGAAGGCATTTTTAGTACCGAGTCACCATGACTCATCCACATGGTGGTACCATCTTCAACGTTGGTAAGTAAATTTGTCGAATCATCTATATGCAAAGCAGCCTTACCATACTCTCCTCGCTCGGACTTTTTAACTTCTCCGCCGAGTTGCTGCACCATTAGCTGCATACCGTAACATACACCCAAAATAGGAATTCCTAAATTCCAAATTTCAGGATCGCAATGGGGAGCTTTCGCATCATAAACCGAACTTGGGCCACCTGAAAGAATGATTCCCTTGGGGTTAAGCTGACGAAGTTGCTCGGCTGTAGTTCGATAGGGAAGAACTTCTGAGTAAACTTGAGTTTCACGAATTCTACGAGCAATAAGTTCGGAATATTGAGAACCAAAGTCAAGAATCGCAATCATTTGACGGTTAATTTTTCTTAAATCTTCTACTTTTTGAGCTTCAGGAGCATCTTTTGTTAGTAGAGTCACCGCTGTTTTCATAATGGGGGAAAGTATGAGAGTAAGGATTTACGATAACTTCCGATGCAGGCTAAGTACCATGCATGTTAGCAATATCGGGCAAGATTCTTTAACAACTTTCACAATAAAGGCGCAATTTCTATATATGCACCTGTTGGGCTTTTTATATTCGTTAATGCTATTAAGATTAAAAAGTTACCTTAAACTGGCTCTAAAAAGATATATTTATTGATTTGAATTTCTTATGTTTATTTTTATAAACTTATCACAAGTTGGTCAATATGCGTAAAACTGACTTTAGTTTTTTTACAGAGGCTTTAATTGTCAGCTTTCGAGATGCTTCTAGTATCCAGTGACAAACGGCTTTCAAGTTAAAGAAATAAAAATAAATCAAAAAATAGGCGGAAATTAGATAAACAACATTATATCGTCCGTAAGATACTTGAGGTAATTATTCAACCCAGGAGAGGGGTATTATCTGTTCTGTAAATATAAATATAAGATATAACTCTAAATTTAATATTTGCTTAGATAAATTTATTTTTTTTACACCTTGGCCTGTGCGAGTAAATTTTGCATAGCTTCCATAGAAAGCCCTTGTTCGATATATTGAGGAGAATCAGGATTAAAAGGGCCTTTTAAGCGATCGATACTGATAATATTTGCCTGCTCGGGTATAACAGGAACATCTGGATCGAAAGCAGTCGCACGCATCAAAGAACTAGAAAATCCTCTAAAAATTGCAACTTCATCTGATTCGCCATCAACTTCCACCCTCACCAACAAAACTTCTTGAGGACGTTTGATAGTATATTGCTCCAGTCGTTTATTAATTAACATTGTCATTAAAAATAGGTGATAGGGAGTTAGGAGTTAGGAGTTAGGAGTTAGGAGTTGGAGTGAGTAGCGAGTAGCGAGTAGCGGGTAGCGGGTAGAGAGTAACGAGTAAAAAACCATCTACCCCTTCTTCCCCCTCTCCCCCTCTCCCCCCTCTCTTCTACTGCGGTGCGGCTGTACGCCCTTGTTTTCCGAGCTTGAAGATAACAAAGTAACCCAGGCACAGAATGTAGAGAATTAAACCAATGATGCCTACAATACCTAAGCCTTCGTTGGAGGCGTTAGGATGAAAATAGTTTTTATACAGCAATGGAGCTTCTTGCCAAACCTTGCAAAAAGGTGTCGCGAAAGCATTTTGGGCAAAACCACAGCTGATTACGAAAGGAATTGTTAGGAGTGCGCCAAAAGCACAATAAATGCTTGTAGCCCAGCGCCAAGAGGTAACAACAAACTTCAAGGCTTCATCAGAAGCGTATTGAATTTCATCGTTTAAGTCTACCCAAAACCATAGTGAAATTGGGATTAATATACGCGCCATCAAAGATGAAATGAAACTTACTCCGAAACCAGCAATCATCAAGTAAACCGTAATCATTAGTAAACTTGAGACTCGCCAGTAAATAGTTAACAGACGTTGAATTCCATCAGCTTTTTGAACGAATGCCCAAATAAGTAAAACTAAGGGAATCAAAACGGTAAATAAAACCGCCAAACGATAGTCCATCCAAACTAACGAGCGAAACCAAACATCATTACCCATAGTTTTTCCTATATACAATTAAAGACTTTAACCAAGAAAGTCTAGATTTGAAAGTAAAGTCTCTCAATATTTATATCCGAATATTTCAAAAAATTAAAATAGGACTTACACATGGCACTCTTTTGTTTTAGAGCGGTTTCTGTGTAAGTCCCAGTTTAAAACGGTTTGTTTGGGATGAAATCCCCCGCTTGCAACTTCGTGAGAGATGAACATTCCAGGATAAACCTGTTATTAGAATTGGATTTTAAACTTTTTTGAGTTTAAAACAATTATCTCGAACACGAAGTAATTATTGGCAAAAAGAGACATTGTACAATGAATCTAATTTCTAGTCTTCGTAAACTCTGCACTCATCAGCGTCTGGATTTTCGTCGCAGTACTTTTCTAAAGAATTTTTGGGCTTTGATTGGCGCTGGTGAGAAGCTTCAGCTTGTAATTCTTCTACTGCATCCCAAGCAGCAGCACACTCAGCGGAGTTATTGCCTGAAGTATCGCAAGCTTCGCGAGCTCCCTTTAGTTCTTCCTGAATTTTGTCTTGAATGTCGCTCATAGTTTTTGTTGTGTTAATTGTTCTTAATACAAGTATAGAAAAAGTTCGGCGCAAACTGTTTGACAGTTTTCACTATTCTAACCACTCACAGCCATGACCTATGGTGATGTAATAGAACAGCACTATTAACATACAGCAAATAATCTTTAGTACAAGGTCTTCAACTTAAACATTTAAGATTTTTAGTAAGGTTTTGACTAGCATCTATCGAAACAAGTATTAGAGTAAGATAATTACTCCTTTCTAGGATTGACTTACACAACGGAATTAGAACTATAGAAATAGTCAACTACATTTAGATGTAAATAATGGCTTCGAGCATATAAAAGTAAAAAGTATTAGCTTTAAAGCATAAAAATATAAAAAGTAATTTATGGCAGACAAAATGCAGTGGAGCAACGCCTTATCAACCCGCCCTTCTCTAGAAGCAGCAGTTTCTGAAGTTGTGGAACAAGCTGTAGGGAAGTTATCGACAAAAGCTAATTTAGGAATCGCGTTTATTTCTTCTGCTTTTACCAGCGAGTATTCCCGGTTCCTACCTTTACTCGCAGAGCAATTAGACGTACCCGTACTTATTGGCTGTAGTGGTGGCGGTGTGGTTGGTACAAACAACAGTGGAGAAGCTCAAGAATTAGAAGATCAACCGGCTTTATCTCTGACTTTAGCTTATTTACCA
>JBCCLY010000548.1:0-3578 GCA_039026655.1 Cyanobacteria bacterium P01_C01_bin.38
ATTATCAGAAGGGAGCATCCCGATTTTGCAAAAATACAATTTGGTAGTGCGAGCATCTTGCTCGCTATCTGTATCAAGCGAGCAAGATGTATGTCCTCCGGACACGCTTCGCTAACGCATTACAAAAAATAAATTTGCACCTGAAGGGATGCTGCCTTATCAGAAAGATTATTTTGCCTTCTTCAGTAATAATTTGAACTTTATTTTCTATAATTTAAGCATATTATTTGCTGATGAACCGCTTAATTTTATTTTTTAAGAACTATACTTTTAGCTAGCATATCGTGAATGCCTTGTTTTTTAGGTGTAAAGGCAATTATAAAAAATCCAATCATTAGCGTAAAAATTGAAATTATTTTACTCCAATATCTAATGTTGGCTTGCATAAAGGATATTTTTTTATCGTGTAAATTGGTAACTTTAAGTCCTAAAAGTAGTTTACCAAAAGTCGCTTTTAATTGAGAGCTTTCTAAACCAGTAAAATAAATCCAATTCAAAATCAAATTTAATATCAGGCATAATCTTGCAATAAATGAAGTATTAGGAAGATTCAAAGCCATACCACCAAGAAACCAACCCCAGGCACCTAATAATCCTGATGCCATACTTTCGGAGCGAAAATCTTCATCGAAACCTAGTGAAGAACTTAAAAAACCACTTATAAATATACCTACTAATGATAAAAATACAAAATCAATTGTATAAGCGAAGAATCTTTTGATAAGACTTGCATAACTAGACTTTTCTGTAGGTTTGTAATTGCCAGGAAGAATGGTTGGTGGGATGGCAGCTTGTGGTTTATTAATTGGTTTGCTTACTGGTTTATTACTATTAATTTCTGATAGTCTTTGTGAAATAATTTGTGTATTTGCAGGTCTTTCCTTGGGTATATTTTTCATCATTTGATCGAGTAGCGATGCAAATTCTGGCTTTACACCAAGGGTGGCTTCTTGCCATTTCAATTCCCCGGTTTGAGCATTATAAAAATCACCCGGTTCTCTTCCAGTAAGTAAGAAAACAAAAGTACGTCCTAAAGCAAAAAAATCCGATTGTTGAATTGCTTGTCCGTGCATTTGTTCGGAAGGGCTATATCCAGCAGTCATAATTCCCGTAACTTGCCCTTGAACTTGCTTTGCAATATAAGTTTCTGTAACTTCTCTGGCGCTACCAAAATCAATCAAAGCCAAACGACCATTTGGTCTTAACATGATATTTGATGGTTTGATATCGCGATGAAAAAAGTTTTGACTGTGGACTTGTTGCAAAATTTCAACAACTTCGCTTAACCATTGAATTGCTAACTTTTGATCTATCGGGCGTTGTTGTCGTTGTCGAATATATTCCCATAAATCCAAACCTTCGATTTTTTCCATTATCAAGCAATGAAGGGGTTCGGTACTACTTCTAGAAAAATACAAAAAATAGCTATCGGATTCTACTTGAGGAATACCCGGATGATTCAAAGACTTTAAAACTTCCGCTTCCCGTTGGAACAATTCCACAGCCTTTGGGTGATTATTAATCAGCACTTTTAGCACTTTATTAGTATTGTTTCGTGCTTCGTAAACCTCATAGGTTTTACCAAAACCACCACCACCAAGTTCTTTTATTACCCGATAACGCCCCTCTAACAGCAATTCCGAACCGCAACCAAAGCAAAATAGGGTATTATCAGGATTTTCTGGCTTCTGGCACAGAGGATTAATACAGAGGCTCATTTTTACGGATGGAGTTACAGCTTTACGTGTTAGTTTAACGCCACTGGGATGTCAAGCAAGACTAATTTTGTACAAGAAGCATGAGGAAACTGTGAAGGGAGTTGGGAGTTGGGAGTTAGGAGTTAGGAGTTAGGAGTTTTAATAATATTTGGTAGTTGGTAGTTGGTAGTTGGTAGTTGGTAGTTGATAGTTGGTAGTTGGTAGTTGGTAGTTGGTAGTTGGTAGTTGGTAATTGATAATTGCTAACAGCATAAAGCCCACTCATATCCTTGTATAAGTTTTTCTTTTCCTTGATTTTCAAGAATACTGCCGTGAGCAACAATAACTCTTTCAAAATCCCATTCAAGTGCTTTTTGAATTGAATTTTTTACCTTTTGTTTTTCTCGTATAGCTAATTTTTCTAATATTGAAGGTTCTAGTTTTTTGTAACCTCCAATTAGCCTCATTATTAACTGAGTTGTAAAAGGGAAACTCTCATCAAAATGAAAAGCTGTATCAGTTAAAATTAAAGTCTGACTTGCTCGATGGAAAAAAACAATTTCGTTTAACGGGAATGCTCCTTTCAAATCTAAAACTCTAAGCCCCTCAAATAAAAAATATTCAATTTCATCTTCTGCCCCAAATTTACCTTGATTGATAATTCTATCAAAATTGATATCCTGCCGTTTGAATTCTAAACCGGGAGCAGCAAAAATCTTGGCATCTGAATAAATAGATTTGAAATTAGATATAAAAAGATGATGATAAAGGTTAGGAGCAATTATGATACTGACTTTACCAACTTCGTTGATTTTAGCAATAGTTTCTTCATCTACCTTAATTGGAGAAATAATCACAAGTTCACCATTATTAAGGCGAATAACGGTCATTCTTGTACCAACCTCCAGTCCCCAATATTTCAAGTTTTGTTTGGCAACCCAGATATTTGTATCAACTTCTTTCAACATATAGGAATACTATTTGATTTTTGTTAGCGTAGCGTGCCCGGAGGGCATAAAAAACTTAGTACATTTTCTGTTCCCTGTTCCCTATTCCCTGTTCCCTAACTTCACGAGTAATTTCACGAATCAAACCGGATTCCTATAGTTAATTACTTATAAGGGAACAAAGGAGTGAGGTAAGAAGACAAAGGGATTTAAGAGTTATGAGTTATGAGATAGGAGTTAAGAGTTAAAAGTTAAGAATAATGATTTGAAAGTTACAAAATTATTATTACTAACTGATTACAGGTAACTAGTAACTGGTAGCTGATTCCAGATTATCGCGTTGTTGTCACTAAGGAAATACGAGCAGACTTAAAGCTTGACTTCAATTATTACTTTTATACAGTTATTTAAAAATTCTTTTTTATACAGACAAATTATAATGATAAGTTTATCCTAATGACTGATGGCATTGCCTGTCAATGCTCATAACATATAAATAACTTTTATAAACCGTAGATATTGCTACGTAACTAATTGTTTTATCTATTACTATTATTAATTTGGGCAACCCCTAATCAATATGAAAAAAAAGCTGAAGCTCATTTCTAAATATTTCCGGCCAATAAAAGCAGTAATAATAATATTGATGCTGATATTTAGCTTGCAGTTTTCGCAAGCGATGGCGCAGTCCAATCAATTTGCTACTGTAGCTATTGATGGTAAACAACTTTTTAGAGTTAGCGATACCGATGGTAAACCGGCGAAAAAAAGGGCTGAGTATATTAATCAGATTCTTAAAGATGCTGTAACATCCGAAAAGGTACCGGAAATTGAAGTAAAAGAGGACGATAATTATGCAACAATAATTGTTGATGGTAAAACTATCACAGTAACAGCTAGAGATGTAACTTCTGGCGAAAGCGCCAACAACCAA
>JBCCLY010000549.1:0-3566 GCA_039026655.1 Cyanobacteria bacterium P01_C01_bin.38
AGCCGATATTGTACCAACACCAATACCAATAACCAGAGCAACAATAATCGCAAAGATAGCCAATTCCGCCGTAGCTGGAAAATAATCTCCAATAATCTTCCCGACTTTCTCCCCGCGACTAGTTATAGATTCGCCCATATCGAAAACAAGCAATTTACCCAAATACCTAAAATATTGCAGCCACAAAGGTAAATCTAAACCCAATTGAGTGCGTAATTCTTCCTTAGCACTTTCCGGCGCACGTCCACCTAAAATAGCATCAACTGGATCTCCCGGTGTCGCTCTTAATAATAGAAAAACAATCGTAATAATAGTTAAAATTTGCAGCGGAGCCAGCAACAAACGAGTAGTAACGTAATACGCTAAAGCTTTTGATCTAGACATAAATTTGTTAGTTGTTGGTTGTTGGTTGTTAGTTGCTAAAAATGGGTAATTGGTAGTTGGTAGTTGGTAGTTGGTAATTGGATATTTTTTTTGAAAATATTAGTTATTTACTTTTAATCGGAAACAGAATTGAGATATTTTTAGTTCCTTTATTCATTTAGTCCTCTTTTAGAGGACTTTCGCTGTTAGACGGCGGTTTGCAACCGTCGGCGGAATGGGGTTTGCTTTTAACAACTACCAATTACCCATTACCAACTACCAATTCCCTATTTTTTAATATTCCGATATATTAAATTCTGAGTAGCGTCTAATGCCACACCAGTAATTCCGTTTTGTGCAAATACGTAGTCTTTACTTTGCCACAAGGGAACGTAAGGCACTTCTTCGACTAAAATTTCTTGAATTTCTGCAAAGATTTGCTTGCGTTTTTCTGGATCTTGTTCTTTACGTTCTTGATTGATTAATTCGTTCATTTTCTCACTATAAAAGAAGGAACCTTGTGTTTGACTTCCTCCTTCCTCACATCCTTTTTCTACAGAACCTTTTTCGCAAGATAAAAATGGCTGAATGTAATTATCTGCATCTAAATAGTCGGGATACCAACTTAGTAAAAATCCTGGATATAATCCTTTACCAATGTTTTTGAAAGCGGATGTTGATTCGACGGTATTTATATCAAATTCAAGCATTCCATCCATTGTTTTTTTCGCTAATGCTTTCAAAACCAAAGCTGTTAAACTACGAGGTGCGGAACCGGAAGGATACCAAATTTCTACTACTGCGGGATTGTCTTTGGAAAAACCTGCTTTTTTCAATAATTCTTTTGCTTTTTCGGGATTGCCACCTTTACCGTATTTTTCTTTAAATACTGGTTGATAAACATCAAAGGTTGTCGGAATCATGCTGTAAACTTCTTCCGCTTGACCGTATAATACTCTGTCATAGATCAATTTACGATCCATCATTGCGGCGATCGCCTGTCTTACTTCTACTTTATCTAAGGGTTTTTGGTTGCGGTTTAATGTTAAATAACTAACCACGCTACCTTCGTTGGGAAGTGCTAACCATTTACCTTCCTTAGACATTTTTTCCAAGCTGGTAATTTGATCTGGATCTAAAGCCACATAAGCAACATCTACGCCTTTTTTGCGGAAATTGTTGTACAAATTCACGCCACTGCTAAGAATCTGCACGGTAACGCCATTATTCGCCGGTTTTTCTCCCCAATATTTATCGAATACATCAAATATCAACGAATCTGTGCCATATTTAGCTAACTTATAAGGTCCAGTTCCCACAAATTTATTTGGTACAAACTTCCCTTCACCGATTTCGTAAACTTTGGGAGAAAGCGCGGGAACTCCAGAAAAAGCCAGCAGTGAAGTAAAAGCCGCAAAAGGTTGTTTTAATTTGATTGTTAACTCATAATCTCCTGTTGCTTTTACTGACTCCACGCTATCGGAAAGTAAAAAAGATGGCTTACCTTTATTTTCAATAAAGCGACTCAAACTAAATTCCATCGCTTTAGCATCGAACTTTGTGCCGTCGTGAAAAACTACACCTTCACGAATCGGAATAGTGTAAGTTAAACCATCATCGCTAATCGTAGGTAACGCCGTAGCCAATTCCGGTTCGAGTTGCGTACTTCCAGGTGGATAAGTGTAAAGGCGATCGCTCATATTATAAACCAGCGACAGCGAAGACAACTCGTAAGCATCTGCCGGATCGAGAGTACGCGGTTTCGCCGTAGTACCAATAATAATCCGACCATTTCCAGAAGCAGAAGCAGAAGGATTAACCCGATTGCCAGCACAACTAGAAACCAGCAAAACACACATACACAACAGCGAGAATAATAATCTAATTCGTCCCCACTGTCTTATAGATAAGGAAAAACCCATAGCGGTATTGTATTGGATTAGTAAATTAAAAAATAGCGGTGAGACATTTTACTATAGGTTTGGCAATAGTGGTTAGTTGATAGTTGTTAATTGTTAGTGGTTAGTAGTTAGTTGTTAGTTGATAGTTGTTAATCTTATCCCCCATGCCCAATCCCCAATCCCCAATCCCCAATCCCCAATCCCCAAAATCAACTTATTTTCTAAATAAAGAATATTAAAAGCGAAATAACCTTAGAAAATTATCTTAAACTACTTATTTAATAGCAAGAGGTTTGATAAGCTTTTCTCGGGTCTTAGGTTGCAATTGAAGCTGTACGAGTAGTGGTAAAAATTGCCTCGTCAGTTAGATGAGTATGCTTTCTACAAATTGATATTAGGTTCCAAGGGACAAAGGTACAGATTTTTAACCTCTAACCTATAACCTTTGACCTTTAACCTTTGACCTGCTATTTAACTTTTATTCAGGATATTAAACGTGAAATATTTTTTCTTGTCCGATGGTTGGAAGGTTGGTAGAGTATGGGCTTTTGATGGATTATGGCAAGTATCGGCATGGCGAAGGCATCCAGAAATTGAACGATTAAATCTTTGCTTGGTGGAAGATGATGAAGTGATGTGGCTTTATCAAGTTGAAGAAGCTATTGTCACCGTGGAAGTTCAACCAATATTGTCTGTACCTAGAGACACTCCACCCCAAAATATCGGGCAAGTAGTTTTAAAGCGTCTTATTAGCGCCGAACAAGTCATCGAACGTTTGGGAAATGCTTCTGCTAAATGCCTACTTAAAGATATGCACTCAGTTGCCAAGTAAGCAAGGTTTATTTTAAATTCTGAATTCTGAATTTTGGATTTTAGATTTTAGTTTTTAGTTTTTAGTTTTTAGTTTAGGCTGGCGATTTAATTTCTGTTTTCTTGCTAACTGTATCTAAGCCATAGTTAGGTAAATTAGCTTTAAAGCCTTGCCCCTACTCCCTACTGCCTACTCCCTACTCCCTTGCCTCAATTATGATTTTCAACGCCAACCTACTTAAATAGCGATTGATAGCAAAAACATTCCGGTGCATCATCAAATATCGCACTCAACCATAGATTTGTCTGCTCTGTAAAGTATGGACAACCCGGACGGTTGACTCTTACAACTCTCACTTCCTGTTTCTACCGGAGCATCGGAGCGGTTATCCGTCCACAGGCATTCAAGGACAAGCCATCCTCGATTCTTTTAAAGGTTAAACAGAGTACGCAAGGAAAGCCAAATTTAATGCGGCATTGAGATCGCGGTCG
>JBCCLY010000550.1:0-3563 GCA_039026655.1 Cyanobacteria bacterium P01_C01_bin.38
CCTACTTAGTCTAAAGCTAAAATAAAGCTAAAGTAAAGCTAAAATAAAGTTATTTTGTTAAGTTTATTTTTACACAAATAAAAATTATATTAACAGTGAAAGAAATGTTAACAACAACAGAAACTCAAAATAACCAATACTGTTCGCATTCATAACATCAACAAGATAAATGAATTGAGGATGGTAGCAAAATTAAGTTTTGGGAGCATCCCAATTTTGCAAAAATCAAATTTGTAGTGCGTTAACGCAGTGTTTCCGTAAGGAAATGCATCTTGCTCGCTAGCGAGCAATAGCGAGCAAGATGTATGCGCTGAGCCGCACGCTCTGCGTGAACGCGCACGCTTTGCTAACGCACTATGAAAAAATAAATTTACACCTGAAGGGATGCTCCCTAAGTTTTTAATTATCAATTATCAATTATCAACTATCAATTAAATGACAACCGCATTAAAGTCAGCAGTAATCGGTACTGGAGCAATATCTAAAGAGCATTTAAGTTTTATTGCTAAATCAGAAAGCGCTCATTTAGCTAGTGTTTGCGATCTTTCCCGAGCCTCAGCTAAATATGCCGCAAATCGTTTTGGCGCAGAGTCGATTTACACCAACTACAATCAGATGTTGGATGAGGTAAAACCCGATGTAGTTCACATTTTGACTCCACCTCATACCCATAAAAAAATTGCTAAAGATTGTTTAGCTGCCGGAGTACACGTATTTTGTGAAAAGCCCGTCACTCCAACTTATGAAGATTTGCAAGAGCTTTCGAGTTTTGCTCAGTCTTGCAAACGCACTTTAATTGAAAATCATAATTACTGCTTTAATGAGAAAATTCTGGCTATCCAGAAATTAATTGCAGACGATATCCTCGGCGAAGTGCAAGAAGTTGAAGTACGTGTAGCGCTTCCGATTAGGGATGGTGGAATATTTGCAGACGAAAATCTGCCCAATCCGATTCATAAAATGCCTGCTGGGGTGATTCATGATTTTATCACTCATATTTGTTCCTTAGTCGTGCGCTTTATACCCGATGTCGATCGCGTTGCTGCTGCATGGAGCAATCACGGTGGGGGAGATTTATTTAAATATGATGATTTGGATGCAACAGTAATTGCAGGTTCGGCACACGCAAGAATTCGCTTTAGCTGTCACACTTTACCAAAAGGTTTTCATGTAACAGTACGAGGTTCTAAAGGTTATGCTGAAACCGATTTATTCCAACCGCATTTACGTTGTGTTATTCCTCGCGCCGGGGATGTATTATCTCCATTAATTAACCATTTTGCCAACGGATGCGATTTTATTAATTCATCATTTATCAACTTTCGCAATAAGATTATGCAGAAAACACCTTATGAAGGTATGCATAGACTATTAGAAGAAACTTATCAAGCATTAATTAATGGTAAAGAGCCGCCAATAAGTTTTGAAGATATAGAACGTACAAATCGTTTGGTTAATGCTTTGCTGAGTGCGGAGAATAGATTTTGAAAATTTTATTAGAGGGAGTAGGGAGTAGGGAGTAGGGAGTAGAAAACAGGGAACAGGGAATAGGGAATAGGGAATGGGGAATAGGGAATTAAGATTTAACCTAAATAGGTTCCCCTTTTTAAGGGGGTTGGGGGGGAACAGGGAATAGGGAATTAAGATTTAACCTAAATAAGCCCCCCTTCTTAAGGGGGGTTGGGGGGATCGAGCATTGGCGAATAAAAAAGAGATTTACGTAGTTTAAATGAGGTAATAATTAAATGAAATTATTAATTACAGGTGCATCAGGATTTTTGGGACAGTATGTTGTTGCAGAAGCATTACGAAGAGGACATCAAGTACGTGCTGTTATCCGCCCTGCGAGTAATGAAAAACGTTTAGCTTGGCACGATAATCCTAACGTTGAATTTGTTCGTCTGGATTTGCGACGTAAAAATGGTATCTCTGAAGCACTGCAAGGCGTGGATGCTGCAATTCATTTGGCTGCGGCAAAAGAGGGAGATTTTTATACTAGATTTGCTGGCACTGTAATCGCCACCGAGAACTTGCTCGATGCGATGATTGAAGCAAATATGATGCGACTGGTTAACATCAGTACCTTCTCAGTGTATGATTATCTTCGTAGTCCATTAGGAACAATGATTACAGAAGAATCACTCATTGAAAGCGACCCCTTAGAACGCGATGAATACGCTCAAACCAAACTTCTTCAGGAAGAATTAGTTCGCGAATTTGAACAGAATCATAACGCACAAGTAACAATTGTTCGTCCAGGATTAGTCTACGGAAGAGATAATCTATGGAGTAGTTTATTGGGTGGAGCATTAACGAATAATTTATGGTTGCGAATTGGTGGTTATGCCACAATGCCGTTAACATATGTCGAAAATTGTGCCGAAGCAATTGTTTTAGCTGCGGAGTGTCCCCAAGCAATTAATCAAACCATCAATATTGTTGACGATAACTTACCAACTCAAAGAGCCTATGTGAAAAAACTAAAACAATTTAAATATCCTTTACCCAAAATGGTTCCGATTAATTGGAAGTTAATGCGTGCAATAGCTTGGACATTTTGGAAATACAACAAAGTCGTACTAAAAGGACAAGCTAGATTACCCGGTATAGCAAATCCAATAATTTTAGATGCTAGATTTAAACATTTTCGCTTTAATAATACTCGTGCCAAAGAGATTTTAAACTGGAAGCCAAAATATTCACTCGATACAGCTATAGAGCGCAGTTGCAGTAACGATGAACTATTACACGTAACTCAATCAGCTAAGAATGCTGAAGAGTTGTTGGTAGTTAGTGGTTAGTATTTGGAAGTTAGGAGTTAGGAGTTAGGAGTTAGGAGTTAGGAGTTAAGAGTTATTAATTTTAGATTTTAACAACGGATGCTTTGGCTTTGGATTCAAATACACGATTAAGAGTTACCAAATTTCAACTGCTCGCTGGTAACTGATAACTGATAACTGATAACTGATAATTGATAACTACAAAATGCGTATTGCTTATTTAACTGGCGAATATCCTAGAGCTACAGACACTTTTATTCAGCGAGAGATTGCTAATTTACGCTCGATGGGTGCTGATGTACATACTTTCTCTATTCGTCGCACAAGTGATGAACATATTGTTGGAGAGGAACAAAAAACAGAGCGCGATCGCACTTTTTATATTCTTCCTCCAAACATCATCAATTTAGTTGTGGCGCATCTAAGTTTACTGTTAGCTTCTCCTAAAAAATACTTAGAAACAATTAAACTTGCATGGTCTACAAGTCAACCGGGATTGCGTGGTGCTTTCTATCAATTGTTCTACTTTTTGGAAGCTGGTATCGTTGCTTATCAAGTAAAACAAAAACGAATAGAGCATTTACATAACCACATTGCTGAAGCTAGTGGAACCGTGGCAATGCTTGCTGCGAATATGGGAAATTTTAGCTATAGTTTTACGTTACACGGGCCATATATTTTCTTTAAGGCGTATCAATGGCGACTTGACGAAAAGATCGAAAGAGCATTATTTGTAAGTTGTATTAGTAACTATGCTCGCAGTCAAGGAATGATATTCGCACC
>JBCCLY010000551.1:0-3559 GCA_039026655.1 Cyanobacteria bacterium P01_C01_bin.38
CCCAAACCCGTTAGAATTGCTAGAGCAGTAGTAGTGCCACCAACAACGCACTCACCAATAACTAAATAATCATGTTTTTTTTTACGAGAAAGTCTTTCACCCCAAATTAAACCTTGCTCAAACAAATGTTGTACCGTTGCCAAATCCATCGCCGCACCTTGACTCAAACATTTAGCCGATACACCTTCAAGATCGATAGTTGGAACAGTTGGAGCTTCCAGTAAACCTGCATTAAATAGATAAACTGGAATATTTAATTCTTCCACTACAGCGCGAGTAATAAACACCGGAGAAGCACCAGCAATCAGTGGAGGTAAGGGATATTGCCCCCTTTTATCTGCTCCATAGTATAAAAACTCAGCATCAGCCAAAGCCGTAAACTTTCGGTCATCAGGAGTACTGCCAGCCGCAGAAATTCCAGGAATCAAAGCAGTTTCAGTAAAACCTAAAACGCAAGCAAACCCAGGTTTCTTACCTTTATACCTAGAAACCCAACTTTCACCTTGAGTAATATTTGTATGTATGTGGAGCATTGTATTTGGTAATTGGTAATTGGTAGTTGGTAGTTGGTAGTTGGTAGTTGGTAGTTGGTGAGAGTAGCAAGTTTTTGGCGTTGCTGAATTCAGGTATGAATTTAAATGTAGAGACGCGATATATCGCGTCTCTACAAGGGTTTCGATTATCCAGCAAATCAGTTTCATACATCAAATCAGCAACGCCAAGTTTTTTCTACCCCCTCTTCCCCCTCTTCCCCCTCTACCCCCTCTTCCCCCTCTTCCCCATTACCCATTACCCACTACCTATTACCCATTACTCATAATCCATCAAAACCTGTACCCATTGCGGTGGACGGGGTATGGGGTTGCCTAAACGATCTAACAATAACCATGCTGCTACATGTACTACGAATAAATATACAAAATTGTTAAGCAATATTAAGCCAATGGCTCCTATTTGTACTAAGAAGGGGTTGGGAGTTGTGAGGATTCCTAAATTAACGAATAACCATTCTAGAAAATTGATTACTTGATTAATTAGGTAAATCCATAAATCTTCACCTGAAAGTAAAGATAGTAACCATAACCTGAAAAATTGACCTATTGTGCCTAGCAGGGTTGCCAAACTGATGGAAACAACCCAAGGAACGCGGCGATGCCATGCTGCACCTAAAAGTACTCCCATAAAAGCATAGGGCATTACAAATAGCATACTTCTAGTCGGCCCCATTAATACCAATAGCAGCAAACCAGAAGTTAATGCTGACATCCATGCTGCTCTGCTATTCCAACGCAGGTAGACTAAAGCGATGGGTATGGGGAAAAATACTTTTAATAGACCTAAAGGGAAATAAAAATTAATAAACCAAATCAAACTAGCGGTACTTGCCAAAAATGCCGTTTCTACCATTTTTAGTGGTGCATCGGCTTGAAGTTGAGGTTTCGCTAAATGTTGGCTTTGAGTAAGATTATCCGATTCAGAATTGGATTTTTTGGAGTTAAAAGAATTGTTTCCTCCTTTATCATCTGACGAAGAACTAATAATATCCATGAGAAACCGCCGTGTAATTCCTTAAGCTATGATCTTTTCTAACGCCGATACATCAGGAATACAAATAACCTCCCCATTACGTTTGATCAATTTTTTCTTTTCTAGCTTAGTCAATACTCTAGTTACGGTTTCTCTTGCTAATCCGCTCAAACTACTTAACTCTCGATGGGGTAAATTGGGAATTTCCACACCCGTAGTATTTTTTATTCCTTGCCCATCTGCTAAAAACAACAAAGTGTCAGCTACCCGAGAAGCCGAATCCGATTCGCGCAATCGCAAACGTCGGTTAACTTGTCGCAAACGTCTTGCCATCAACTGAGCTAATCTCACTCCCGCTAAAGGTTCGGTGTTAAGTAACTTAATGAAATCTTGCGATGGTAAACTACCGATTTGAGTAGCAGTTAAGGTGATGACATCCGTAGAGCGAGGAACTTCATCTAATGCAGCCATTTCACCAAATAATTCCCCCCTACCAAGAATATTCAACGTTAATTCTTTACCTTCTAAATTGTAAGTACGAATTTTGACCCAGCCCTCCAAAATAAAATATACAGAACCTCCCCAATCATTTTCCAGTAAAATTACTTGATTAGCTGGATGAGAACGACTAACAAGATTACTCAAAGCTGATTTGATAGCATTTTTCGGTAGCCCTTCAAAAAAAAGAGTTGAAAGGTTAATATCTTTGGCGGAGGGATGCAAGCTATACCTGTCTTCCATTGGGACATTTTTATATTATTTGTAATACAAATCACTAAACTACCAGTTTGTGACCCAAGCTATCAAAGTAAGGGAGTAGGGAGTGGGGAGTGGGGAGTAGTTAGGAGTTAGGAGTTAGGAGTTAGGAGTAAGAAGTTAGAAGTAGCAAGTAACAAGTAGAAAGTAGCAAGTAATTTTTATTCTCACAGAGCTGTTACTCCCTACTTGTTACTCGTTACTCGTTACTCCCTACTCGTTACTCGTTACTCGCTACTCATTACTCGCTACTCCCTACTCATTACTCGCTACTCCCTACTCCCTACTCCCCACTCCCTCGGTTAATAATACTCAAGTTAAATGATTTTTGCTAACATGAAAATTTTTAACTGTTTGGGCGTGATATCGCGACAGCTTAGTTATTACTATACTTACTTAGATGAACATTACCATATTCGTATTATTCTCTTGACAAGCAACAAGGCTTACCTGATAGATAACAAGGGGGCTAGTAGTTGTAAAGTGCTACGTTCGTCATTACCTCTGTAAAGTTCACAAAAAGGAAAATTAACGTGAATCCCCGCACAAACCAAATCCAAAGTATGATTGCAGATATTGATAAGTTACTCGCTCACAAAGGTAAGCGGTTGTGGGGGGTGATTTCTTCGACTGATGAACCGCGTGAAGTACTACAGCGGGTTCGAGATTTTCTGGTAAATGAAAGCGAAGGTAGTGAAAATAATTCTTCACCAGCACAATTACCTCCTTTGGTAGCAAAATTCATGGAGGAAGGGCAGGATAGTGAATTACATCAGCCACAATATAATCAGAATAATGATAATCTGCTTTCTGAGTTAATACAGCCGCTTAAATTAGAAATAAAATCGCTATCTGAGGAAAGAGCTAATTTGGTTAGCGAAATCCGCGAGTTGGAAAAAAAGCGACTGCATGATTATTCTTTAGCGCAACAGTTGGCTTCTCAAGAGAAAATAATTTCTGAATTTATGCAGGTGCTTTCAAGTCGCTTGCAAGATGATATTGTAGTAGGATCTGTAGCATCTGTTGATGGTGGTTCTGCTAATACCTCGACTAGAAAGGCTCTCCCAGCTTCTAGGGATCGAGTAGATTCTGGACGTGTAGAAAATTTAACAAAATTAACCAACGATTTAGACCAGCGTTTGGTTGCTTTAGATGGTACGGTAAATGTTGTTTTTGAAGCATTACAGCGCAACATTCACGCTTATCATGATTCCTTATCCCAAGCATTATCAAGAATGCATTATAAGGGAGTGCAGGGAGAGCAGCTATTAGAAAG
>JBCCLY010000552.1:0-3555 GCA_039026655.1 Cyanobacteria bacterium P01_C01_bin.38
GGAATTTTATTACCAAGCGTGATGTTAAAGCATGGAGAATTAATATTTCTTGACGATAAAACAGTTGAGGAAGTCGCTAGCAGTTTAAAAGTAAAAATTTACCCTGTGGCAAATGTTGAAGAGTTAATTCAAACTTGCGTTAAAGAGTTAGGAGTTAGGAGTTAAGAGTTAGGAGTTAGGAGTTAGGAGTTAGGAGTTAAAAGCTTTTTTAATTTAGCTAAGGGAAAAATTTAATTGTTATAAGCAAGATTAGGTTTTTTTAAGTAGATTGTTTGTGTTTATTATTAGTATGTCATCAGTTTATATTCAATTGTCATAAATTTTTATATGTACTTATTCCAAATCAAAAACAGATCGTAGTGCGTTAGCGAAGCGTGTCCGGAGGACATGCATCTTGCTCGCTCGATACTAACGAGCAAGATGCTCGCATTACACAAATGAATTGGGATGATTATTGGAATAACGATAAAATCTGGAATACATTCGGTAAAAATTATTTTAATTAACGATTTACCTAATTATCAAAAATACTAAATTTATTCGTAGATACTGTAGCTTTAACAAAATCCAAAATCGAATAGGGGATAAATAGTGAGAAATCGGATTAAGGGAATCAGAAAAGTTAAATTAAAATCTATCAATACTGGACTTTTATTTTTTAAATGCCAGTTTTTAGCTTGTACTCTATTTAATGTTTTACCTGCTACGGCGGCGACTGAACCTGTTATCAGCGTGATTCAAAGCCGGGAAAATGCTAACCAGTGGAAGGGTATAACTACTCGTCTTGAAGAAGCTGGGGTTAATTATTGCGTGATTTCTTTAAATAGCATTAAAGATACTGCTGATTGGGGAAGCCGCTCGGTGCTACTTTTACCTAACGTAGAAAAATTAACGCCGTCGCAAGCTATTACGTTGGAGGAATGGGTAACTAAAGGTGGAAAGATAATTGCTAGCGGTCCTGTAGGAAGTTTATCTGCTCCGGGAGTACGTCGATTAATTAAAAACCTTTTGGGTGGATATTGGGGATTTAGTTTAGATACACCGCAGAAACTTCAACCTTCTAAAGATAAGTTGCAACGCTGGGCTAATAAGAAAAATTTAATTGGAGAAGTACGCGGTGGTGTTGTGGTTCCGAATTCAACTACTCAAGCTGCTGCGCTATGGGAATCTCAAGATAATTCCGCAGCGGTTTTAGCTACCTCGTACTCTACTTTTTTCGGTTGGAGATGGGGAGTTGATAGCGCTGCAAGTTCAAGTTTAGATAGTGCTTGGTTGCAAGCTGCTTTAAAACGCCATTCAACTCCTAATGCTCGTAAAACTATTCCAGGTGGTGCAACTGAGTGCGATAATTCCGCTGTTGCTCAAACGCCAGCGACGAATTCGACATTACCCACAATAAATTCTACTGCGGCAACACAAACAAGTACAAATTCAACTCCGTTTAAAATTACTGCCGTCATTCCCGATAATACTTCTGGGAATATTAACTTTAAACGTTCTGATGAGCTATCGGATGAAGCGATAGATAATTTGCAGGATGAGGTACGTCTTGATATTAAACCCAATTCCCGCAAACCAATTAGCCGTAATGAAACAGCAGCGCTACAGCAAGAATTACTAAAATTAATTGGTCGAGTTAAAAGCGCAAATTTAGCAGTTGCAGCAATAAATAACTCTACCCAAACCGCACAAGCTCAGCCAGCACAATTTGCATCCAGTCAACCGGAAGCTTTAGCTTTTAGCAGCCAGCAAGCGGTATCTCAAGCTAAACAAGTTGTCCAACAACTGCCACAGTTAGTAGCAAAGAGAAAATATGCTGAAGCTCGCAAACAATGGTTAGCTGCAAAAAATTCTCTATGGAATCAGTTTCCGGTAAATAAAAGGTTTGCTCAACCAGAAATCCGAGCAATTTGGCTTGATAGAGGAACTATTGTTAAGGCTAGAAACGAGCAAGGATTGGCTCAAGTTTTCGATAGACTTTCGCAAGCAGGATTTAATACGGTATTTTTTGAAACCGTTAATGCTGGTTATACAGTTTATCCGAGTAAAGTTGCACCACAACAAAATCCTTTGACTCGTAACTGGGACCCATTAAAATCTGCTGTCAAATTAGCCCACGATCGAGGTATGGAATTACACGCCTGGGTATGGGTTTTTGCGGCAGGAAATCAGCGGCATAATAAAATTGTAGGTGTTGGTGCTAACTATCCCGGCCCGGTACTTGCGGCTAATCCCGATTGGGCTGGTTACGATAGGCGGGGAAAGATGATTCCTCAAGGTCAAAATAAACCATTTTTCGACCCTGCAAATCCGCAATTACGGCAGTATTTATTAAATAAGTACGAAGAAATTGTTACTCGCTACGACGTAGACGGTTTACATTTAGACTACATTCGCTATCCTTTTCAAGATCATCAAAGAAATCGCAGTTACGGTTACGGAAAAGCTGCAAGAGCTATATTTAAACAGCGTTATGGAGTCGATCCGATGAAAATTTCGCCGCGTCAACGCAATATGTGGCAGAAATGGACGACTTTTCGTACTCATCAAATAGATAGCTTTGTCGCTCAAGTTTCGCAAAAAATGCGACAAAAAAAACCCGATTTAATTATGTCCGTAGCGGTGTTTCCTCTACCCGAACAAGAAAGAATTAAAAAATTACAGCAGCATTGGGAAGTTTGGGCACAGCGAGGCGATATCGACTTAATTGTTCCCATGACATACGCTTTAGATACTCCAACTTTTAGCAGATTAGCTCAACCTTGGATTGTATCGAGAAAATTAGGTTCTACTTTATTAGTTCCTGGAATTCGTCTATTAAATTTACCAACTTTAGGAGCATTCGATCAACTACAGTTAATCAGAGATTTACCAGTTGGTGGTTATGCTTTGTTCGCTGCCGAAAACTTACAAAATCAACAGCTAAAGCAAGTTTTGGGCAGCACTCAGGGAAGTACCGAAGGCGAACCAATTCCCTACCGTCAACCATTCAAAACTGCTGCTCTACGTTACGCTTCTCTACAAAAAGAATGGCAATTCACCTTGGGGAATAAGCAACAACAAATCTCTGCTAGCAAGATTTCCGAATTTAATACCCAAGCACAAGTATTGCAAAACGCTTTAAATCAACTGGCAAAATCTCCATCGTCAGCTAATTTACAAACAACAAAAGCCTCATTAACTAATTTTAAATCTCAATTTAGAACCTTGATGCGGCAAAATGCTTCAAATAATCCCTATCAAGTAGGAGTTTGGGAAAACCGTCTGGCAATGATTGAAAGATTAATTCGATTTGGGGAACGGGTGAAGAAGTGAGGAGTTAAGAGTTAAGAGTTAGGAGTTGGGAGTTAGGAGTTAGGAGTTAGGAGTTAGGAGTTAGGAGTTAGGAGTTAGGAGTTAGGAGTTAGGAGTTAGGAGTTGGGAGTTGGGAATGAGGAGTTAGGAGTTCTAAATTATTTAATCTTCCCCCCTCTTCCCCCTCTTCCCCCTCTTCCCCCTCTTCCCTTTCTAAAAGCACAAACTTATGAATTGGTTTGCTCTTCATTAGAATCTTGA
>JBCCLY010000553.1:0-3542 GCA_039026655.1 Cyanobacteria bacterium P01_C01_bin.38
AGACTTTGGTACCGCTTGGAATCGAGGAGGTAGAGATGAATCTAATGGCGAAAGCGAAACCGAGACTTTATTATCTTTAGGATTGGGATTACGACTGCAACTACAAGAACGACTTACCGCTCGCTTTGATTGGGGGATTCCCTTAATTACAGTTGAAGGAGACAAAGATACCTTGCAGGAAAATGGTCTGTATTTTTCCGTAATTTACAATCCGTTTTAAGCAGTTAGGAATTAGGAGATACTTCTCTAAACTTCCTAGCGATTACTTATCTCTATACTTATTAAGTTAAAAAAATACTCCTATTTTGAAATACTTAAGTGCTTCGGTAAATACTTATCGTTGAAATTACTGTATTTATAAATTTTTAGACGAACAATCAAATACTTGTTATAGTTGAAACATTATATTTTAAATGCTACGTAAATACACTGCCGATGGATTTGACTTTTGAGGATAAATTATGCTGAATCTGCAAAGCCATGTAATGTGTAGTGTTTTAGTTCTTGCATTAACTGTTTCTTTTTTAGTAAACGGACTTTCCGCTTTTAGCTTGCTTGCTTTAAGCTTTAGAAAAGATTCTTACGATATGTTAAACGATAGAGCTAGAACGCTTTGAGCGGGCAGTAGAAATAAGGGTTTTAAGCTAAAAAACATTCTGTAACATAGCTCTGTTTATTTGTGCCGACTTACTTATATTTTTACCAAATATTAAATTCAAATTTCTAAGTTCAAAATTAAGAATTTGATTAAAATTAATTTTTAACTGGTATTCGATATTACCTTCGGAAGACGGAATTGGATTTTTTATCTTTGTTCAATGCTCTTACTTTCACCAAGAGGTAATAATGCCAGAATCGATCGCAATAACTAAACAATTATCTACAGCGAGCAGTTAACCGCTACCAACCCTCAATTATGTGATTCGTTCTTTTTTTATTTTATCTATCATATAGATAGCAATGCTATTCGATCGCGAAAGTAGAAATACCCATAGATTGCATTAAGAAACGATATCTATATAAATTAAAATCTGACTATGGACTTTAAATCATTTGAAACTAGAGTAAATTCCCAAATAGATCGTATAGGAATATGGTGGTTGATTGGGGCTGCTGTAGCTACGGTTGTGCTATGGCAAGTACCATATGGAGATTATATTTTATACCCATTTTCAATTCTAGCGACTTGGTTTCACGAAATGGGTCATGGTTTAGCAGCAATACTTTTAGGTGGAGATTTTCGGCAACTAGAAATTTTTCCTAATGGTTCTGGTGTCGCTACTTATACTTACAGCGGTAGATTATTTTTAGGCCCAATTGGGCGTGCCTTTATAGCTGCTGCCGGACTTTTAGGGCCGCCAATTGCAGGAGCTATATTAATTTTGGCATCCCGTAGCTTCAAAATAGCCAGCATCAGTTTGAAAATCCTGGGCGGATTTCTATTATTCTCAGTATTAATATGGGTGCGATCGCTCTTTGGAATAGTAGCAATTTTTATCTTAGGTTTAGTCATCCTTGGTATTGGCATCAAAGGAAATCGCTGGTTTCAAGGATTTAGCATTCAATTTCTCGGAGTTCAAGCCTGTATAAGTACTTACCATCAACTTGATTATTTATTTAGTCCGACCGCAGGTTCTCTAGGAGTTTCCGACACAGCACAAATACAGCAACAATTACTACTACCTTACTGGTTTTGGGGGGCATTGATAGCAGTTGCTTCTTTTGTCATTCTCGTACAAAGTTTACGAATCGCTTATAAACAGCGACCAGTTAACAGTTAGCAGTTATCAGTTACTAGTAGTTGACCGCATTAATATCCGATAGGTGCTTCTGTGTTCTACGTGCCGACTTTTAGTCCTCCGGAGCGATAAATCGCCAACTACAAACCCGTCAATTTTTATGAGATAGGTTAACTGTGCTTAATACGGAGCTAAAGCTAAATTTTTGTTGCTATCAAGAAGAACGCGATCGCAAAGTTTAAGCAATTCTACCTCAGTCTTCGTCCGTCGCATCACACGCAGGAAATCACCATTCGTATCAACTAAGGGTGCAATGTAATTGAGGTACATTTTTAGATGTCCCGCACGCGCTTTCAGTGGTGTTTTTACTGCTTCGGGAGTTTGCCGTAGGCGTTCAATATATTCACGTACTTCTACTAAAGGAACCGGCGATATTGGCTCAGACTTGAAAGCCTGTCGGATTTGATTGAAAATCCAAGGATTTGCGATTGCCCAACGTCCCAACATTACACCTGCCGCGCCAGTTTGAGAAAGCACTTTAAGGGCATTTGTCGCTGAGTTGATATCGCCATTAGCAAGCACCGGGCAATTGACTCGTTTGACAGCAAAGGCAATCAAATCGTATTTCACTGCTCCGTGATATCTATCTTTCACAGTGCGCCCGTGCAAACTCAGCAAATCAATATTGTGGCGATTAATCGTATCTAAAATTTCTTCAAAGTTATCTGTATTATCAAAGCCTACCCGCATTTTCACAGTCAAAGGTAAGTCGTTCACCGCAGAACGCAATTCTCCCAAAATCCGATTTACTTTTTCAGGCTCTCGTAGCAATCCACCCCCAACATTTTTGCGGTAAACTCTAGGTGCCGGACAACCCATATTCAAGTCAATTCCAGCAATATTATAGTTACACAGTTCCCGTGCTGTTCTTACCAAATCTGGAATGCTTTCCCCAATCATTTGAGCAAAAACAGGGCGGTTTGTATCGTTTTCGACAATCGAAGCTAAAATCTTATGATTGAGCCGTGAGTCCTCGCGGACGCGAAAATATTCGGTAAAGAAGTAGTCAGGACTGCCATACTGGGCAATGATTTTCATAAACCAAAGATTTGTCACATCCTGCATAGGTGCAAGAGCGGTGAGGGGTAAACCTGGATAAAGCGATTGGGGAAGCGATACCTGGGACATAGAGATTACAGCGCAGACCAAAGCATTACTTTATGTCGATTATGATAACGTTACCGACATTTAATTTGGTTGATTTGCACGAACTTCGATATCTTCGAGTGTTTGCAGTAAAAGACGCTTAGCTTGCATCTCCCAACCTAATTTCTGAATTTTAATGGCAGCAAAAGTACCACCGATAGCAGCCAACAAGCCGATGGGTTGATGAAGTGAAATTCCTAGCAACAAACCCAAGCCACCAATTCCCCAAAACGGTAAAGCTACTGTTTGTCGCTGTTCTTCAATAATTTTATTCAGTTCACCCGATGGCATTTCGGTTAATAACGCTTCTTTTACCTTTCGCTGTTCTGCCATTGGTACAGCTAAACAAATCTTTCGTCGCAGTTTTTCAATTTTGCGGGCATCGGTGCTGTATTCAGTAAGTTCATCAAGAGTCATTGATAACAAACGTTTTAATTGTTCCATTATGTGCTATAAGTTTTTTGTATTTTTTTGATAAAAAACAATTCAATGTTATCTAGATATCTTATCGGTTCTGTTGACAAAGGGGAATAATTAAGAGTTTATTGAATCCCCGCTTATTTGTGGCGGGGAGAATTATTTACTTTAAAATCCTAA
>JBCCLY010000554.1:0-3542 GCA_039026655.1 Cyanobacteria bacterium P01_C01_bin.38
AATCGGAGTAAATTATGGAAGCTACACAAACTAACGACCCTAAAGTTCGCGAAATAGTTCAATCAATTCAAAAATTAGATGTAGATGAGCAGCTAGCTTTGTTCTATTTCATCTACAAAGAAATGGGTGATTCTATTACACCTGCTGCACCTGGAGCTAGTACCGTTTCTCCGGCAGTTGCTGATGGTTTATTCAATCAAGTTAAAGAATTATCTCATGAAGAACAACTACAGCTACAGCGCGATTTAATTAATAAAGCTGATACCGTGCATAGCCGCGAATACGGTTCAATGAGCGATACAACTAAACTACTATTTTGGTATCGTTTAGCTCAAGGTATGGATGCTAATACCATTATCCCCATGCCTGCTGGCTACGAAATTTCTTCTCAATCTAAAGAAATAATGGAGAAAATCAAGCCTTTAGATTTTGGCGTGCAAATGAGTCTTTTCCGCGATTATGTAGCTCCGATGGGTGCAGATCCAAAACCTGGCACTGCGGTATAGCAATCCTACATGAGTCGTGAGAAAGCAAGGTGCCAGAAACCCGGTTTTTTGGAAAAACCGGGTTTCTAAAATCTCACAAATGATTTAGGAATGCTATATAAACCTGATTCTTTTTTTTGAAAAGTTTTTATTTTATCCAATAATTACAGATTAGCGACGGGAGGGAATAAATTTTCCCCTCGTCTTTTTTATTATTTTGATATCAGATATGCTAGAAAATTATTACCAATTAACAATTACCAATTACCAATCCCCAATCCCCAAACCCCAAACCCCAATCCCCCATTACCCACCCTTAAAAATATGAGTTTGATTTTAACTAACGATGACGGTATTGATGCTCCAGGTATTCAAGCTCTACTAAAAGCTGTAGAACAATCTCAAATTTCGTCTGAAGTTTCATCCAAAGTTATTATTGCCGCTCCTCAAGGACATTTATCTGGTTGCGGGCATCAAGTGACTACTACTAGCCCCTTAACTCTAGAGCGTCGCTCCGAAACGGCATATGCTATTGCAGGTACCCCGGCAGATTGCGTTCGTTTGTCAATTTCCCATATTTGTCCCGAAATGAAATGGGTACTTTCTGGAATTAACGCTGGGGGCAATATGGGAGTTGATTCTTACATTTCTGGCACTGTCGCTGCGGTAAGAGAAGCCGCAATGCACGGTATTCAAGGAATCGCAATTTCTCAATATAAGAAAAGAGGCTTGGAATTTAATTGGAATAACTCTACTAAATGGACGGCTAAACTTTTAACTGACTTATTAAATCGTCCTTTACCACCAGGAAATTTCTGGAATGTTAATTTACCACATCTTCCACCAGAAGCAGGGGAACCAGAAGTAGTTTTTTGTCGTCCTTGTAACAAACCTCTGCCAGTGAATTATCGTACTGAAGGTGATAAATTTTATTACGTAGGCGAATATGCTAGCCGCGAGAGAAATCCCGGTAGCGATGTAGATGTATGTTTCTCAGGAAAAATAGCAGTCACTCAGTTAACAATTAACAGTTAACAATTATCAATTAACAGTTAACAATTATCAATTATCAATTGTCATCATTAAGATAAGGTGCGGTTTCTTAATTGTTGAGTTTTGATAAAATAGTTAGACGAAAATATTTGTTTGGATAGCGTTCCTCTAAGCTTAATTTTGCCTTGAATAATAGGTATTGGGCAAAGCACAAAAACTTAATCATTCATTGTTCATTGTTCATTGATAATTGATTACTCTTCATCTTCGGCTTCTAGAACTATCATTAAACGATTTAGGGTTTGCGTTAATTGTGTAAGTCTTTGTAGGGAATCGTCTTGCCCTTCTGCAAGGGTTTGCACCGCGTCGCACAATGCCAAGATTTGATAACCTTGCTGCTGCACCTGCTTTCCCTGCTCTTCTACTTGTACGCTCAAATTATCGACTCTATCGGAAAGACGCTCTATCGTCTCGGTGGTAGCCAGTACGGCTTCGCCAATTTGCTCTACTATCGACTCTAAACGTCCTACTTTTACTTTGTCTGCTTGAGTTGCAACCATTTTTTGCACCTTAATGTTGATATAGCACCACTGCGGAACTGTTGTTCATCCCCAACCACAATGTAAATATTTTGTAGCATTCATATAAGTACTACTTAAAAAGGGATGCTATTAATCATTTTTCCCAAAACATAAATGAAATACACATAAAGAGAGTTGACAAGGAATAATTAATTTTCGTTTACAAAAGGTCAGTGTATTAAATTATTCATCCAAATCCCTAAGCTACTAATGTTCGAGGTATTGTATCACCTCTTACCCGTAAGCTATATTTTGACAGCATTGATATTATTTGTCTGTAGTTTATAAGCCTTACCATACAACTAAAGTATTCGTCAAATCAATCATTAAATGGATGAGTTCTACTTGCTACCTAAGAAAGATTTTAGATATCCAACAAGAAAGCAGGTTTCCGCGTTGAGTAGGTAGCAAATATCAATATATCGCGATATTTAATCTCTATGATGCAAACAGCGCATCTACCTTAAGAGGTATTTATTATGCTTTATCCAAAGTTTATAAATAAGGATTATTTTTGTTAAATAAATAAAGATTCAGCAAATATACGAGGTCAGACTATTAATCAGATAAAGCTAAGTCTATATTCAAGGTATTGTTACGTAGGAATACGTTTCTCGCTTAAAACTTAGTTTGGTTGCGTTTCAATTACCGATGATAAGTCTTATTAAAGGTGCAAATTGTAATATTTGGGTTCCGCAAATTACCCCTCATCCTTCAGTAGGTTCTAGATTCAAGCGTTTTCTAGATATTTTAGGAAGTATGGTGGGTTTTGTGATTTTAGCGATTGTATTTTTACCAATCGCGATCGCCATCAAAATTGATAGCCCCGGCCCAATTTTTTTTACACAGGAAAGGTACGGACTTTACGGACGTACATTTCGCATTCGTAAATTTCGTTCAATGGTTTCGGATGCGGAACAACTAAAATCAAAGGTACAAAATGAAGCTAACGGACACTTTTTCAAAAGTAAGAATGATTTCCGGGTTACAAAAGTAGGACGTTTTTTAAGAAGCACGAGTTTAGACGAACTTCCTCAATTCTGGAATGTGTTTGTAGGTGAAATGAGTTTAGTTGGAACTCGTCCCCCTACAGGTGATGAAATAAGTCGTTACTCCGAGCATCACTGGCAGCGTTTGTATGTTAAACCCGGTTTAACAGGAGAATGGCAAGTAAACGGACGTTCGCATATTAAAGATTTCGAGCAAGTATTTGAGCTAGACCTGCAATATCAGACAAAGTGGCATCAATTTTACGATTTATCATTGATTTTTAAAACAATTTACGTGATTTTGGCTCGTGTGGGAGCGTTTTAAATCAATTAGTGGTTAGTTGTTAGTAGGTTGGGTTAGTTGTTAGTAGGTTGGGTTAGACGCACGAAATTCTTAATCATCAACGAATATTTCTCTTCCTCGTCGTAACCCAACTTTTGTATACTTATTCCATGTTTGTAGTTGGGACTTGTAGTCCCGTAGAGCGATAAAT
>JBCCLY010000555.1:0-3527 GCA_039026655.1 Cyanobacteria bacterium P01_C01_bin.38
TTATCTTCGCATTTAATGTAGCCAAGATTGCGAGCATGGGCTATCAAATTTAACATTGAACGCCCAACTACAGATACTGCTCGTCCATGCTTTTGCGCTAACTGCAAAACCATATTGATACGATGTAGCGAAGAAGCAAAGGTAGTAATGAAGAGTCTACCTTCAGCTTGCATGACAATTTTTTCTAAATTCGGATAAACCGAACGTTCCGAAGGGGTAAATCCAGGCACTTCTGCATTGGTTGAATCGCTCATCAAGCACAATACGCCTTTTTCACCATGTTCAGCTAACCTTTGTAAATCAAAGTGTTCGCCATCTACTGGAGTATGGTCAACTTTAAAATCTCCACTATGAATTACGACCCCTAAAGGAGTATGTATTGCAACCGTAAAACTATCGCAAATACTGTGGGTATTGCGGATATACTCTACTAAGAAATTTTTACCAATCCGCACCATATCGCGAGGTTTAACAGATTTTAACTCTGTGCGATCGCGAACTCCAGCTTCTTCTAGTTTGCGCTCTAGCATTGCCATTGCCAATCTAGGTCCGTGAATCACGGGAATGTCAAACTGTTTGAGGTGAAAAGCAATACCGCCAATATGATCTTCGTGCCCGTGTGTTACAACCATACCCTTGATCTTATGGCGATTTTCTCTCACATAAGTCATGTCCGGTAAGACAATATTAACCCCATGCATTTGTTCGGTAGGAAAAGCTAAACCAGCATCTAGAAGAATAATTTCGTCTTCATACTCAAAAATACAGGTATTTTTTCCAATTTCATGCAGTCCGCCCAATGGAATAATTTTAAGGGCAGAATTTACTTCTTTCTTAGCCATGTTTTTCCTTAGTTAATAAATTAGTTGGATTTTTCTTTTCAGTTAAAAGCTTGTAAGGAGTTTTTTATAAGACAAACTTTTATCGGTTTGTTTACCTGCATAGTGTTTTAATTGCAAGATTATATTAATGTTGAATTGTCATTCATCACGGATTATAAATACCGCTGGCAAAAACATTTCTGATAGTCAATTGCAAAACAATAATCTTTAAAACAAGCTTGTTAACAACTATTATATGTATTATATTTTACACTATATTTGCGAATACATCATCTAAACTTTATTCAAATCTAGTTCTTCTAATACTGTTTCTAATTGTTGAGTTAATTCAGATTCAGCTTCATATAAAGGTAGACGAGTTGAACCAACATCCCATCCCTGAAGATTTAAAGCTGTTTTAACCGGAATAGGATTTGCACTCGCAAATAAAACTTTGAACAGTGGAAAAAGTTTCAGATGAATATCTCTAGCAACTTCAACTTTGCCAGCTTCAAATGCTTGAATCATCTGCTGTAATTGCAAACCAACTAGATGAGAAGCTACACTTACTATACCCTTTGCCCCAATAGATAACAAAGGCAAAGTCATGTAATCATCACCAGAATAAATCTGAAATTCCGGTGGTGTCAAGCGTCGCATAAGACTTGCTTGATCTATATTCCCAGTTGATTCTTTTATACCGAAAATATTTTCTATTTCGGCTAAACGGGCTACTGTTTGGGGCTGTAGGTTTTGACCAGTACGACCCGGAACGTTGTATAACAACAATGGTAACTCAGGAACGGCTTCTGCTATTGCTTGAAAATGACGATAAAGCCCAGCTTGCGGGGGTTTGTTGTAATAAGGTACAACTTGCAATGAACCATGTACTCCCATTTTAGCTGCTTCTTGTGTAGCCGCTACTGCTTCTTTTGTGGAATTAGAGCCACAACCTGCAATTACTTTTGTTTTACCCGATACAGCTTGCAATACACATTTGAACAATTGATATTCTTCATCCCAAGTCATGCTGGGAGATTCACCTGTTGTTCCGCAAACTATAAATGTATCTGTACCATTTTGTGCTAAATGTGCGGCTAATTTTTCCGCTACATCGTAATTGACGCTACCGTCTTCCTTAAACGGCGTAACCATTGCGGTTATAACCTTTCCAAAATCTACCACCACTATATTTACTCCTAATTACATAAAGGCAGTTAGAACATTCATTAGTGGCTGTCTATATTTTGATAACTGAAAGCCATTTGTTGTTCAAGGGCAAATGATACCTTATACATTACTTTTTTTATCCTTAAATTAATACTGATTAATTAATAATAATTGTTTGCATTAAGTTTTTTTGTTTTTTAGTGTTTGGTAAGAATACAGCTTTAGAAAAAACTGTTAATTGCCTTGATATTTGCTATAAATACAATTATTTAATAACACTTTTACCTCTTTGCCGATTTCCGAATTAATATTTTATTAGCATACTAGGTATTGAATAACCACTATTTTTTTGGTAATTATTCTAATCTATTACATAGAAGTTTATCTAATTTCAGGATGCGAGCATATTTTTTTCTACTAATAATTCGGCAATTTGCACTGCATTCAGTGCCGCACCTTTACGGATTTGATCCCCACACAACCATAGTTCCAAACCAGATTCATGAGAAATATCCTGACGAATCCTTCCTACTAAAACTTCATCTTTTCCTGTTGCTTCTAAAGGCATAGGAAAATAGTTAGCTTGCCAATCCTCTATTAATTTTACACCTTTAGACTTGCTCAAAATTTCTTTCGCTTCTTTTATATTAAAAGGTGTTTCAAATTCTATATTAATTGCTTCGCAATGAGCTCGTAATACAGGTACTCTAACGCAAGTGGCAGTAATTCTAATATCTTGATTATTAAATATCTTACGAGTTTCATTGACCATTTTCATTTCTTCCTCGCAATAACCTGCCGAATTTAGTGGAGAATTATGTGGGAATAAATTAAATGCCAATGGATAAGGAAATACTTCTGCTACTGGTTCTTTTCCTGACAAAATATCTATACTTTGATTTTTTACTTCTTCCATCGCCTTCGCACCAGCACCGCTAGCAGACTGGTAAGTAGCCACAACAATACGTTTGATCGGCTTTACTTTATGCAACGGAAATATGCCCACCGCCATCAAAATAGTTGTGCAATTAGGATTAGCAATAATGCCTTTGTGGTTAATTACAGCTTCAGGATTTACTTCAGGTACGACTAAAGGAACTTCAGGGTTCATCCGGAAAGCACTGGAATTATCAACTACCACCGCACCTTTATCTACTGCTTTGGGTGCCCAAACTTTAGAAATAGAACCGCCAGCAGAAGCCAAAACCAAATCTACGTTTTCAAGAGCGGCATCGCTTACCGCTTCTACTAATAAATCTTCTCCTTTAAAAGGCAATTTTTTACCCGCACTACGTTCTGAAGCTAATAATTTTAGCTCGGTTAAAGGAAAATTTCTTTCTTCAAGTAATTCTAGCAATTCTGTGCCTACAGCACCAGTTGCTCCCAAAATAGCTACACGATAGGCTTGAGCCAAGTCTTAAACCTCCTGTCAAAAGTACTATTTGTAATTACCCTTAATTATTCATTATCGAAACCTTAATAGCATTTAAACCAACTTCACCCTACTTGTAAATTACTTTTAATATCAAAAATAAA
>JBCCLY010000556.1:0-3501 GCA_039026655.1 Cyanobacteria bacterium P01_C01_bin.38
CAAACATCATAATTTTTATCATATGTCTGATTCCAAACCAATTTTCGATACCAATTATTCAGAAGAAATTGATAGTCAATTCTTAACAGCATTTCAAAGGAAATTTCTACTTAAAAATTTATACACTGATTTACCAAATTCTTATCGTCAGCGCATTGAAATCATGCTACTAGCTGATGAAGGGAAATCTCAAACCGAAATTTGTCGAACTTTAGGGTGTTCTCCAGCTACAGTTCGCTATTGGACGCATATAGCTCGTTCTGGGATGGCTCATCAATGGCAAGATTGTCCTATTGGTCGTCCGAAAGTAGTCAGTGACGAATATTTACAACGTTTGCAACAACTGCTTAAAGGTAGTCCCCGTGACTATGGTTACAGCTTTCAACGGTGGACGGCAAATTGGTTGAGTAAGCATTTAGCTAAAGAATTAGGAATTCAAGTTAGCGATCGCCACATAAAACGCCTGCTCAAACAAATGGGTTTATCTACTCGTTTAAAACCTAATAGTTGTGTTGATACTACCTCTGAAACTAAAAGCAGCAAAATCTTGATTCGCGAACTTAAATCGGCTTCTATGACTGATAGCGTCGAATTTTTACCCGTTCACTTTACAAAATTAGAAACAGATTTGGAAATTGATGATGGACAATGAAGCGTTAATTTCCCTAGAACAACTAAATAAAACTTTAGGGTACTCTTTAGAAAAGGATGAGTTTGAAGCTTGTCTACAACAAGCTAAATTCTTGCAGCCCAAAGTCGGAAAGTTTTGGCAAGGAACTGAGGTTAAAGCCGGTATTTATATTGTTATTGCTGGTAAGGTGAGGTTGCTAGACGATGCTGATGAGTTAATCGCTACCCTTGAAACCGAGACTTCTTTCGGAGAATTTACCTTATTTCCCGATGATAATTTTAGTCCTTATGCAGCTAGAGCATCAGTAAATTTACAGTTATGTTTTATTCCTGCTGAAGCTTTATTACTATTACTTAATAAGTATCCTCAAATCCGGGAATGTTTGTGGGAAAAAGCGCGATCGCGAAATTCTCTACTGTCTAATTCCCAAGAAACAACAGTTGCTCAAACTGATGTAACTGAAGCTCAAGTAGATAATGTTTGGTCAAAAGCAGAGCCACACTTTGAGCCTCAGAAAAAGATTAGTAAAGCCTATTTACCACAACCAACTCAACGAGTCGGGCATTTATTACAAAAAGTAACTCATCGCTATCCATACTTTGCTCAACAGAGTGGATCGGATTGCGGTGCGGCTTGTTTGGTAATGGTATCTCGATATTGGGGAAAACGTTTTAGCGTCAATCGTTTACGAGATGTTGCTAATGTTGACCGTAATGGAGCGTCTTTACGGGGGTTAGCAGCGGCAGCAGAAAGTATAGGATTTAACACTAAGCCTGTAAAAGCAAGTTTAGATAAATTAGCACAGCAAGATTTACCTGCGATTGTTCATTGGGAAGGAAAACATTACATAGTTGTGTATGAGATTACGCAAAAGCACGTAATTGTTGCTGACCCTGGTATCGGTCAACTTAGCCTTACTCATGAAGAATTCAAGGATAAATGGACTAATTATGCACTACTACTGCAACCTACAGCATTTTTAAAGGATGCAAAAGAAGCGACAACTCCCTTCTGGCAATTCTTTGAGTTGATGAAACCTCATTCTTTAGTAATGTTTGAGGTGTTTGTTGCTTCTTTATTTATCCAAATTTTTGGACTAATTACACCCTTATTTACTCAATTAATTTTAGATCGGGTGGTAGTACAGCGTTCGGAATTAACTTTATTTGCAGTTGGTTTAGGGCTGTTAATTTTTAGTTTGTTTCGGGTAGCAATTACGGGATTGCGGCAATATCTATTAGATCACACCGCAAATAAGGTTGATTTAGCATTAATTGTTGCTTTTGTTCGTCATACATTGCGGCTACCACTAAGTTATTTTGAGAATCGCTATGTAGGGGATATTATTTCTCGGGTTCAAGAAAACCGTAAAATACAACGGTTTTTATCAGGGGAAGCTTTAGCAATTCTACTAGATTTAATGACGGTATTTATCTATATAGGATTGATGTTTTGGTACAGTTGGAAAATGGCGTTACTGACATTAGTAATTGTACCGCCTTTTGCGTTATTAGCCTTAATTGCTACACCATTTTTACAACGTAAATCCAGAGAAATTTTTAATGCTATTGCTACTGAAAGCAGTTATTTAATTGAAGCCCTTAGTGGGGTGCGGACGATTAAATCTACAGCAGTAGAACAGACAGTACGTTGGCATTGGGAAGATTTATTAGGAAAGGAAGTTAAAACAAGATTCTCCCAACAAATTATCAGTAATCGGCTACAAATTTTTAGTAACACAATTGAAGCATCAGTAACTACTGCTTTATTGTGGTTTGGGGCGCATTTGGTAATTAATAATCAATTAACTATCGGGCAATTAGTTGCATTTAATATGCTGCTTAGTAATATTATCCAGCCTTTCCAAAGACTAACAGTATTGTGGAATCAATTGCAGGAAGTAGTAATTGCAGTTGAACGAATTAATGATGTATTAGATGCGGAGCCAGAAGAAGATTTACAACAGCAAGTGCGGCAAAACTTGCCTGAAATTAAAGGTAATATTCGCTTTGAAAAAGTGACATTTCGCTATCATCCAGAAGGAGATGCGAATGTTCTTGAAAATCTCAGCTTTGAAGTGAAACCTGGACAAATGGTAGCTTTGGTAGGACGTAGTGGTTCGGGAAAAACCACTATTTCCAAATTAGTTTTAGGATTATATCCCCCTACAGATGGGAATATTTTTATTGATGGGCAAGATGTTAATAGTATTTCTTTACGCTCCTTACGTCAGCAAATAGGAGTAGTCGATCAAGATACCTTTTTATTTGGTGGAACAATTAGAGAAAACATTAGTTTGGCACATCCCGGCGCAAATTTAGAAGAAATTATTGAAGCAGCAAGATTAGCAGGTGCAGATGAATTTATCAAAAAATTACCAATGGGATATGAAACCCAAATCGGTGAAGGAGGAGGAATGCTATCGGGTGGACAAAGACAAAGAATTGCCATTGCTAAAGCATTATTAGGTAATCCTAAATTGCTGATTTTTGACGAAGCAACTTCTCATTTAGATACAGAATCAGAAAAAATTATTCAAAAGAATTTAAATACGATTCTCCAAGATAGAACTTCTTTAATTATTGCCCATCGACTTTCTACGATTAGAAATGCTGATTTGATTTTGGTACTTGATAAAGGTGTATTAATTGAAAGTGGTAGTCATGAAGAATTAATGGCAAAAAAAGGACACTTTTATTATCTCAATCACCAACAATCAAATGTCCCAGCATAAATATTTGAAATACTAATTAAATGGCTTAATTAGGCAAAAATAAACTCAAATATGTAACATTCGGGCAAAGAAATAATTAAAACGTTTTTAATTTGTTCTTAATTTGTTTTTAATAAATAGTAAATAAAAATCATGC
>JBCCLY010000557.1:0-3500 GCA_039026655.1 Cyanobacteria bacterium P01_C01_bin.38
AATGTAATTACTGTTATGGAGAATAAAAGTACATATTGGTTTACTCAAACAGAGGAATTGACAAAGATTTGGTTTGAGACCAATCAGAAAATGTGGAATAATTGGTTGAATGTTGCTGCTCAAGGAAAACCTACACAAGGTAATAATTTTCAAGAATCATTTTTAGATAGTGGGGAAGTTTTTATGCGACTCCTCCAAATATCGATTGAAGCTTGGAAGGAAATTTCTCCCTTAGCAACGAATTGTAGTGACTGGCAAACTGTACTAAATAAATACTCGGAATTAATACGCTCGCAGTTTTTCGGGGTACCGGGGTTAAACTCCACTTTTGATGGAGATGCAGCACAAATGTGGCAACTATATTTACAGTCTTTGCAAAGCTTGACATCGTTTTATCCCCAATCATGGCTGCGGTTAATAGAATCCATTGATAAAGCTGGTTTTGGACAGTCTAAAGTCGGATTGGAGTTAAACAATCTTTATTGGGACATTTATGAAAAAACTTTCGGTAGCTTTTTTTTAAGTCCTAGTTTAGGATATACTCGCGAGTTCAATTACAAACTGCTGCAAGGATTTGAAATTTGGAAGAATTATTATCGAGCGAGTATTGATTACCAGATAGTGCTAGCTCAGGTGAGAGTCCAGGCTTTTGAAAAGTTAATCCAGGAATTAGTATCGCGTCAAAGTAAAGGGGAAAAAGTTGAAAATACGCAACAATTTTTACAAATTTGGAGCCAAGTAATAGACCAGGTATTTGCTGAAATATTCAGCAATCAAGACAATATTCAAATCAGAGGAAAGTTTTTAAATGCCACTATGGCTTATAAGCTTTATTTGCAAAAACTGATGGAAGTGTTTCTTAAAATTGTTGACCAGCCAGTACGTAGCGAAGTCGATGAAATTCACCATCGTATCTACGAACTAAGTAAAGATATTAAAACTCTCAAAAAAGCTCTAACCGAATTTCCCGAAATTAGGGATTGATATGGTTTAGTTGATAAAAGCAGGGGGAAGAGACATGCATCTTGCTGGTTAGCTACGAGCGAGCTTTCCGGCTCACACTACAAAGACCGCACTACGGAAATTAATTGGAATGATTATAATCAAAATCGCTGTATTAAGTAAGTCGGCGTCAAAAATTCAAGGTATGTCATTGCGAGTGGAGCGAAGCGGAACGAAGCATTCGCAGGGTTTTGAGCGCAGTTCACAATCTGTTACATAGTTATGTTTATTGGTGCCAACTTACTTAATAAATCCCCTTCGCTTTCAATTAAAGTCAAATAAATCTGACTATGAAAGTATTTGATATCTTTGACCTTTGCATCGGAATTATTTCAATTTTCTCTCTCTTCTTCTTTGCGTCCTCTGCGTCTGGGGCGGTTTTTTATCATTTCCATGCAACCAACCGGGTTTGACATGAGTAGATTTTAATGTACTTTTTTTTGTAGTCTTTAAATTGATTTCAAAGCAAGCGCAAATTCGGACTTAAGAATTTCGGGATGTAAAATTTGAGGAGAAAAGAATATTAACTTAATGCTTGTTTCTATTGTTTCGGCTAAATGTATTGTAAAAATTGAAAAATTATTATCCTCTCTCTACCTAATACATCCAAAATGTATCAAGAATATATTGATTTTATTCAAAAAATGTTTAAACGATTAGAAAAATTTAGTAATTTAAAAGAGGAGGATATTCAAATTGGGTTAACTCCTAAAAAGGAGGTTTATCGAGAAGAAAAAATAGTGCTTTACCGCTTTGAACCAGTAGTAAAAGAGCCTTTGAATATCCCAATTTTAATTATTTATGCTTTAGTTAATCGACCCTATATTGTTGATTTACAAGAGAACAATTCTTTTGTATATAATTTACTTAAACTAGGTTTGGATGTTTACCTAATAGATTGGGGTTATCCTACTCGTGCTGACCGTTGGCTAACTCTTGATGATTACATCAATGGTTATATCAATAATTGTGTGGATGTGGTAGGCAATAATCATGGATTAGAAAAAATTAACCTGTTAGGAATTTGTCAGGGGGGAACCTTCAGTCTTTGCTACAGTTCGCTTTACCCAGAAAAGGTTAATAGATTGATAACAATGGTTACACCAGTAGATTTTCACATACCCCAAGGATTGCTTAATCTTTGGGGGGGATGTACTTTAGGGTCGGAAGCGATAAACATAGATTTGATGGTGGATGCTAATGGTAATATCCCCGGTGAATTTTTGAATTTAGAATTCTTAATGCTTAAACCTTATCAGTTAGGGTTTGCAAAATATATCGATTTACTCGAAATTGCGGATAACGAACAAAAGCTGATCAACTTTCTACGAATGGAAAAGTGGATATTTGATAGTCCCGACCAAGTAGGGGAAGTTTATCGACAATTTATGAAAGACTTCTATCAGGAAAACAAACTAATAAAAGGTGAATTAAAGATTGGAGATAAGCCAGTCAATTTAAATAAAATCCAGATGCCAATTTTGAATATTTATGCTGAAAAAGACCATTTAGTTCCCCCTTCATCCTCTTTAGCTCTTGAGAAATATATTGCCACCAATGATTATACAGTCTTATCATTTCCAGTCGGACACGTGGGTATATATGTAAGCAGCAAGGTGCAGCGAGATTTACCACTTACTATTGTTAACTGGCTGCGCGTAAATCATTAAAGGTTATAGATTCTAGGACTTACGCATTGACAGAATGGTAAAATAATGCATATCAAAAAAGGTGTCGTCTATTTTCTAGGTGTCGGATCAATACTGTTCGGTTAAGACATCGGGCGTTCTTGAGATTGCTCCCGGTGCTGAGGGGCTGAGGTGCTGAGGGGCTGAGGTGAAATGAGCAACAGACATCTCCCCCTCTCCTTGGCTCCCCGTCTCCTCAGCTTGCCTTGGACGAACAGCAGCTAAAATCCCTGCCAGATAAGCTTTTGAAAGATTTGTACCCAGTAGTTCTATAGTTTTATGCTGTAAAGTTAAAGCCCTGTCTGGCTACCACGTTGCACGGTTAGGAACCGTTAACCCTTGGCATGATGGAAAATTGTTGTAAATTCCATTAATATATACACCAGATGTGTGATTTTGCAAAGGCGAATTAATGGATAATTGGAATGAGATTAGAACGGCTTATCAGGTCGCACGTCTAGGAACCGTCAGCGCTGCTGCCGAAGTCTTGGGTATTCACCGAGCCACCGTTATTCGCCACATTGATACTCTAGAAGATGTTTTAGGAGCAAAGATTTTTCTGCGTCATTCACGCGGATATACCCCGACAGAATTAGGTTTGGAATTAAAGCGTATGGCCCGAGCCGCAGATGCACAATTTAGTCGGCTTGCAGAACTCGCAGCAGCAGATAATACAAGACTCTGTGGTGAATTTATCTTGACATCTTTGTATATACTTGCGCCAATGTTAATCCCAGTACTGAAGGATTTTCAAACTCAATATCCAAATATTTATGTTCGTTATCTAGCCAGTGAGAAGCTTTTTCGACT
>JBCCLY010000558.1:0-3499 GCA_039026655.1 Cyanobacteria bacterium P01_C01_bin.38
GCTGGTAATTCGTTTTCCCTACGGAATGCTTTAATAGCTTCGATATAAAATGCTTGTAGAAAATCTTCAATTAAGCTGTAACGTGCATCAAAACCCAACTGACAACCAGGGAGACTGATGTGACGGTAAACCATAGAACCAAGAGTGCTATGTAATTCTACCCTACCGCGTCTGGAACCTAGTTGATAGTAGTGCAAGCACTTTTGTAAACGATGCCGCGATAAGCTAACTAACCAAGATTTAACTTGTCCGGATGATTGGATGCGGTAGCTTTTTTCGCAAATACGTTCAACTTCTTTGGCTATGCGGTTAGCGACTAATTGAATAGTAGCAGGGGTAGCTTTAACCTGGGACTCTAGCTCTTGACAAATCTGCTGAACTAATGCATTGTTAGTATCCTGCGATTGTAAATTTGCAGTTTCATTTGCAGTTTCGTTATCAACAGCAGATGTGGAAGAAGGTAGATTAGCAATATTTGTTTTCATCATTTTTTAGGATTGGTACTGCACCGTAAGGATTACGGAGTCAGTCTGGGGAGGCATTCGTCTTGAGCCTTATCTATCAAGAGTCGCCATCAGCACTGCTCACATTTATGAATGTAAGAAATATCCGTAAGTTCCGGATACGCTGGTGTGTCGCTTTCTTCGAGTTTATCGAAATTGCGACTGTCACACTCCTGAGTATAAATACTCTAAAACGTCTTTAAGCCTTACAAATTATAGCTTAGCGGCTTATTGACTTTGCCCCCATTTTAACCTCATGAATGTGACAATTCGAGAATTGGAGTATCAAATTTGATAAAAAACACAAATAAAAAAACCTGGTTTTTTGACTTCAGCGAAAAATAATTAAAAGGTAGTGGGTAGTGGGTAGTGGGTGGGGAGAAGTTAGGAGTTAGGAGTTAGGAGTTAGGAGTTAGGAGTTAAGAGTTAGAAGTTAGAAGTTAGGAGTTAGGAGTTAGGAGTTAGGAGTTATTCAATTTTGGATTGGAATAAACCAATTACCTATTACCAACTACCAACTACCAACTACCAACTACCAATTGTCAAATCCAACCTTCAACTTCCTCCCAACCCAAACCTTGACGTATAACTGTTGGCTGTTGCTCAGTCAAATCCAAAATTGTAGAGACTTGGTAGCCTGGTTCTTTGCCAGTGTCTATGATTACGTCTACTAAGCTTTCCATCCGGTCAAATAGCTCCACTCGCGATAAAGGTTTTTGTTCTTCCCATTCATCGTCATCATCGGTATCTGAAGCTGGTATATGGGCTGAAGTTGATACGATTGGGTTTCCCAAGGCTTCTAATAAAGATAAACAAACCGCATTGTCGGGTACTCGAATTCCAGTAGTTTTACGTTTTGGGTTTTGTACTAATTTCGGTACCAACTTAGTAGCAGGTAACAAAAAGGTGTAAGTTCCTGGAATAAGATGCTTCATAATCCGATAAGCTGCATTATTAACAAAAGCGTAAGTAGCCACGTTGGAAAGAGAAGGGCACAAAAATGTTAGCGGTTTGTCATTTGCTAACTGTTTTATCTGCCGCACCCGTTGCACAGCCGACTTATCGCTCAAATCACAACCTATTGCATAAACTGTATCGGTAGGATAAAGCATAACGGCACCACTTTTTAATGCAGCAATAATATCTTCTATTCGGCGATTTTGCGGATTATCAGGATGGAGGGTAAAGATTTTTGCCATGAGAGAAAAATTAATAGATTTAATAAATGAATTCAAATTTGGTTTTGAAGCTTAAGAGGAAATAGGGAATGGGGAACGGGGAACAGTGAAAAAAGAATATTAATTCCGAAAAAATGTTATGAATTAAACATATTTTTATCTAAGCAGCTAAAGGAGGTTTTTCGCCGGAACTATGTCATAAAAAACAAATTAACTCCTAACTCCTAACTCCTAACTCCTAACTCCTAACTGTAATCATGAGTAAAATTGTTTATTTTCAATGTCCGACTGGAATTTCTGGTGATATGTGCCTGGGGGCTTTGGTAAATCTGGGAGTAAGTATTGAATATTTAATTGAAAATTTATCGCGGTTGGGAATCGAGCAAGAATATAAATTGTGGACTGAACTTGTTAGCCGTAAAAGTCAGCAGGCAAATAAAGTTCATGTAGATTTGATCGAGAATCATCAACATCATCACGGAAGACATTTACCAGAAATTGAGCAAATTATCGAAAAAGCGGACTTGCCTCCAAGGGTTGAAGCTTGGAGTTTGGCAATATTCCGACAGTTAGCAGTGGCTGAAGGAGCCGTACACGGTATTGCTCCAGAAAAAGTTCATTTCCATGAAGTAGGTGCTGTAGATGCCATAGTGGATATTGTTGGAACTTGTTTGGGTTTAGATTGGTTGGGTATTGAGTGCGACGATCGAGGATTACCTTTACTATACTGCTCTAAGCTGCCGACTGGCGGAGGAAATGTACGCGCCGCACATGGAATAATGGCTGTACCAGTGCCAGCAGTATTAAAATTATGGGAAATGCGGAAATGTCCCGTTTATAGCAACGGTATTGAAAGAGAATTAGTAACACCAACAGGTGCCGCTATCGTGACAACTTTGGCAACAGAATTTGGTTCTCCACCTGAAATGAATATTGAAAAAATAGGTATGGGTGCGGGTAATTTAGATTTAGAAATACCAAATATTTTACGTATTTGGTTGGGTGAAACAAGTGTAAAAAATATAAATAATTCTAAAATTATTCCTAAAAAAAACCATCGCCATGATGCCGATATTAACCAGGAATCTAAAAATAATATTAGTCCTTATTTAGAAAACATATCGGTTTTAGAAACGCAAATAGATGATATTAGTCCCCAAGCGATAGGTTATATATTTGAAGCATTATTTGCAGTAGGCGCGGTAGATGTTTTTACCCAGGCTGTAGGAATGAAAAAATCTCGTCCAGGAATTTTATTAACTGTAATTTGTCATCCACAAGATTTAGTTGAATGCGAAACAATTTTATTTAAAGAAACAACCACATTAGGAATTCGCCGTTTTACTCAACAACGTTCTGTACTTCAAAGAGAAATTCAAGAGTTAGAAACTGAATATGGTCTCGTTAGAGTCAAATTAGCATGGAAAGGAACGCTACAAAATAAAGTTATTGTTAACGTACATCCTGAATATGCAGACTGTGCGGAGTTAGCAAGAAAATACGATATTCCTTGGCAAGAAATTCATAGATTAGCGTTGCAAAGTTGGTATTTGAAGAGAGGGAATGGGGAATGGGGAATAGGGAGTAGGGAGTAGGGAGTAGGGAATAGGGAATGGGAGCATCCCGATTTTGAAAAAACACAATTTGGTAGTGCGAGCATCTTGCTCGCTTGATACAGATAGCGAGCAAGATGCATTTCCTTACGGAAACACTGCGTTAACGCACTACAAAAAATAAATTTGCACCCGCAGGGATGCTCCCATAGGGAATAGTTTCAAACCTTTATTTTTCACACTTTTTATAAATCAATTATAGTTA
>JBCCLY010000559.1:0-3498 GCA_039026655.1 Cyanobacteria bacterium P01_C01_bin.38
CACTAATTTATTCAGACGAAGCTCTTTAAAAACAAACGACGGACAAGAAATTACCACAAGCAGTTTATGGTTAATGCCTTTATTGCCCGTTGGCGACGGCGAACTTAGTGCAGAATTAAAACCAGAAAAACTTCCTTTAGTTGGGTTTTATCCAAGTTGGCTTCCGTGAATAGTAGGGAGTAGGGAGTAGGGAGTAGGGAATTGGGAATTGGGAATTGGGCATGGGGGATTGGTAATTGATAATTGATTTTCCCCCACTCTCTCCGTTGGCTTCCTTAGACGGTAGGGAGTGGGGAGTTAGGAATTGGGAATTGGGCATGGGGCATGGGGGATTGGTAATTAGTAATTGATAATTGATAATTGATAATTGATTTTCCCCTTGTCTCCTCATCTCCCCATCCCCTTTACAAGGATTACTTGCTTACAAGGGGGAGTAATTTGCTACATTAGAATACAATGTCTAAATTGTTTGAAGCAATTGTGAAGTACGGTGAATTAATTAAAAGTCGCCGTTCGATGACAATTGTTTTAAGTTGTATTGAATTTGTAATTATTCTTCAAATTCGATTTTTGTGCTGGTAACGGGTGTTTGGCAACAAAGCCGATAATTAATAACTTATATCGGAGAAGTATGTCTTGCCTAAAAGAGTAGATTTTGTTAAGACAGCATCAAGAATGAAGAATTATACAGTAGTGTCTGCTTTCAAATTGAAGCTGGTGGGTGAAGAGTGATGCATGAAGCCCAAACCCCGGATGATGGGGTTAATATTAAAAATTTAAATTCTGTTGATTCGTCTGTGTCGTCTGAAGGGACGAATAATCCTTTTTATTCGATTTTAGCTAGAGAGCATAAAGCAAAAGAATTACTATTGCTAGCTCCAGCTAACGAGGAATCCCTACCGCCCGCAGTTGTGGATTACTCGCAGGAAAAAGAAGTCACGGAACATATTGATACAACAGTCGAAATAACTATTGATTCTGGGTTGGATCGAGATCCTGTTGATGAAGAAATTGACTTGGAAAGTGATTCTAACTCGGATTGGGTTGCTGAACCTAATGTCAAACAACAAGGGATAATTAACGCAGAATTTGACAAGCTGCTGCAATTAAATGAAGAATTACAAAACGCTAACAACCAACTGTACGAGCAAGCAGAGGAACTGACTGCGGCTTTAAGCGAATCGGAAGCAGCTTTGCAGCGACAAAGAAAGCGTTCAAATGTTGCAGAATCGATGTTGAAGCAGCAAACTCAGGAATTAAATGCCGCTCAAGCACAGATACAATCTTTGTTTGAACAGTTAGAACATTCCGTACAAAATGCTCAACGTCAGGAAAATTTAGCTGAGTCATATAGAGGGCAGCTTGAATTAAATCAGCAACGTTTGGCTCAGTTGGAACGCGAATGTGCTTCAATCCAGCACAATTACAGCGAACAAACTAGGCTTTTATCGCAATCGGAAAATGCTTGTCGGGAGTTACGCACTAGACTTAAGCGTCAGCAACGTCAAACTTTACAATTCAAAGCTGCCTTAGAAAAAAGTTTGGAAACATCAATTCCTGGTTACGATACCCTTGATGATAGCGACAGCAATTTCTCCGATGTTAAAAATTCGCAGTTAAATAAATTATCGCGAACCCACAATATAAGTAGTACGCAGTCGATCAAACCTTGGTCGGCTCCGGCAGAATCCGATAAAATTCAAAATGACCTTTGGGAAGAAATTCCTACAACACCCACAGCTAATAACAGTCAAAATCCAATTCCCGAAGTTTCTTCTACTTGGGAATTCACAGCTAATCCCGATCTAGAAACTGACGAATATAAAGACAATACCCAAACAAATAATCATGTAAATAACGATTTAGACGATGGCGATCGCTCAACTGAGGAAGTTCCCCCGTCAAATTCCGAAACCGAGGAAACTATCGAGCAAATGCCCCCATTAGACTTAGAAGACGAGGAAAAAACTGTAGGAGTAGTTCCCCCATCAGAATCCGACTTAGAAGAACAATTAGACAGCGTTATCCAAACATTTTTTGCTCAAACAGAATCTGTATCCTCACAATCTCCCCAAGAGCAAAATACACAAACCTCGGATTCAGATGAAGATGATGAAGATATAGCTCCTACTTGGACTACAATTATCGAACCTCGTGAAACCAATAATCATGTAGTGAATGTTGAAACCGATCGAAATTCCGAAACCGATTCGGAGCAGACAATTACTTTTACCTCATCAATGAATGATAGTAGTACCAACGAAACCGAAGATTATTGGGAAGAAGTTTCGCATTATCCAGCTTTTGAATTATCTCAAAATCCAGCATCTTTCGAGATAATCAGCGATACAGACTTCCACGATAATTCTCCTTCACCATTGATTTATCCCAAACGTCCACCTAAAGGACGAAAATCACTTGCATCTGTAGAATTACCAAAATTTTCCCAAAAGAATGATGGTAATAACGAATAATAAAGGATTAGGAGTTAGCACTATAAAAAAAGGTTCGTAGTTGGGACTTTAGTCCTAAATCCGAGGGCTAAAGCCCTTACTACGAACCTATCACTTTTTATGGGGTAGAGTATTGCCATATCTCTGTTTTACTAATTTTTGTAAAATTTAATTTTGTTTTAATATCTTACTTTCATAACTGGAATTTCAGCTTGAGAAAAGTTATCTAATTGAATAGCAATTTTACCTTCTTGAAAAGCTCTTTGAAACATATCTTGCTTTTGCGAATCATAACCCAATCCATCATAAAAACCTTGAGCAAACTCGATTGCCGATGTATCTTGAATCGGCTGGTTCATACCAATAGCATAATTAATATGTTGACTGATTGCCTCAGCAGCTTTTATAGAATAGCAAGCATTTAACACCACACATTTGACATAATCGGCGTGTAATTCAAAAAGTGCAGCTAATCCCGATGCTAAAACAGGTTTTTCATTTCCCCCATCATCTTCTAACAGCAAACTACCGTCTTCTAAACCGTGTCCGCAGAAATGGACAACTTGGGGTTTTTGTTCGGCGATCGCCCTGCGAATATCTTGCGATCGAACAGCAGTTTTGATTTCAACTTTAAACATATCGCGTCTTACGGCACGTCGGATGCATTCTTCAATAGAGCGAATTTCTCGATCCAAACGTGAATTGTGAGGGATTGCAGCTAGTATTAATATTTTTTGTGTTTGAGTAGATTTTTCATCTGTTGATTCAGCGAGGGATTTATCAGATGCATAGTTGTTTTGCATTCCGATTTGATCGCCATTTATTGTGGTATCTCCTGCATTGATATTACCGATATTTCCATGAATGTTAAATTGATTTTGATTTTTATAATTTTCTGACATATTTTTAATCGTTGGATTCAGTTTGTTGGTTGTTTTGAGTACCTATTTGATTACCTTCGATTTTGACATCTCCTGTATTTAAGTTGCCGATATTTCCATAGTAGTTATTAGTATTTGATGAAGTTGAATTATCTAATTTTTCA
>JBCCLY010000560.1:0-3494 GCA_039026655.1 Cyanobacteria bacterium P01_C01_bin.38
ATTTACCAAAATATGAATTGTCATTGCGAATGGAACGAAGTGGAATGAAGCAATCGCAACAGCTAGACTTTGCGATTGCTTCGCTTCATTTCATTACGCTCGCAATGACGAATTATGTTTTTACACATTTGGGATGCTCCCATTAGTAATTAACCTGGCGTTCTAATAGTTGCTATGCGCGCATATCAGTTTAAAAAATTTTATCAAAGTCTTTAACTAACACTATTCGTACTTTTCTACTTTTCCCTGTTCCCCATTCCCCATTCCCTCTTTATGAATAATAAATATCATCTGATTAATATTTTATTTTTCTACAGTCTATTTGTAAATCTTTACGTTTTATACCGATGCATTATTCGTTTAAAAAAGCAAATTTTTAGGTGTTTAAAATTACATACATTTAACATATTGATAACCCAAAACAGATAATTATTAGTTACAATCACACATAGCGGAGGCAAAGCTAAGTTATAAATAAACTTGATTGCAAGTAATTCTGATGACGGGGTGAAGAAGGCAACAGAATTACATAGTTTTGTCCGATCATGCTTCTGCCAAATCGCGAATAAATCTACCTCAAATCAGGCGCTCAAGGTTGATTTTGTTGTGTTTTGGAGTAAATATAAATGTTGAAGAATACTCGGCTAAAGTCTAATTTGACAAAAGTTTTCCCTTTTCTTGGAGGAGTTGTTTTAACAACAGTAGCAATATTGGGTGGTACCCAGGTAACTCATTCAAGTTCTGATAGTGTTTCCGATTTGATTACATTAAGTCCAAAACCTGTAAATGCAGCCTCGGATGCAGTTGCAATAGAAAAATCGGTGCATCGACAAATCAATCAGTATCGTAAGAAGAAAGGTTTAGCACCCCTGAAGCTTAATAGCGAAATAAGTAAAATTGCCAGAGTGCATAGCAAAAGAATGGCCGATAAGAAGGTTGCTTTCGGTCATAATGGCTCAAGTTCCCGTTACAGCAAGATTTCTAAAGTTGTTAAATATCGTGGTGTAGCGGAAAACGTTGCTTACAATATGGGTTACAAAAATCCTGGGAAAAATGCCGTCACTGGCTGGATTAAAAGCTCGGGGCATCGTCGCAATATAGTGGGCAAATATCAGGTAACTGGTATTGGTGTTGCGAAGAATTCTAAGGGTGAATATTATTTCACGCAGCTTTTTGTTAATCGACGGTAATTAATGTTCGTAGTCTCACATCTTGTACCAGTTTCAGAAACCCGGTTTCTTGTAGGTTAAATAACGAGATATTCTTATTTTCACTTTGGAGAAACCGGGTTTCTTTTAGCTTGTTGCGAATGGTGCAAGATATAAGTAGTAAGACTTTAGTCCTAAATCCGAGGACTAAAGTCCTTACTACAAACTTTATAATTTCAATATTCTTTGTTGCAATTTCTCTACCACAGCTTTTTTTTGAGTAGATAAAGACAAGAAACAGAAGCAAAAGCCCTAATAAATATATTCAGCGCTTTAGCAAAATTACTACGACTAATATATATAGTAAAATCTTAAATTTAAACTCATTCTTCACGTCTTTGCTGTTCACTACGTCCTTTATATAATCCTATTGAATAACCTATTAAACCCGCACCTAAACCAGATTGAGCGCAAAACAATAAAGTTTCAATTTCACCGCTAGGTGGTTCAAATACTGGTTGAAACCAAGGTTTGTATTCTGGTTTAACTTCAGTAATTACCTTTTCAGCTTCACCATCAGCACCACCATATTCACCGCGTACAAATATTAATGGTGCAATTGTCAAACCAAAAAGTGCCGATATTAACAGCCAATTATTCCACCTATGATTAGACTGACTTGATTGTTTCATTTTGATGCTCCCTTTTTATTAGATTTAATAATTTTAATTCTTGTGGATTATAAGATTGCAGCCAATTCCACACCAACACTGTCAGCAAACCTTCACTAATCGCAAAAATTCCCGCAAACTTAGCAAACGAAGCCATCACACCACCAACTAGAGCGGGGAAAGCTAAAGCAAGCTGCATAGAAGTTATAACATAAGTCAATAAATCCGCTAAAGTTGCCGCTAAAAATATCGCCAACCTTTGATTACCAGACGTTTTCATCGTTAATCGATAAATTCAAAAAGCAAAAAAAGGTCCGGCGATCGCCATCGAAAATGCATTAGCGCCCAATGTTGTCAAGCCGCCATGTGCCAGTAATAAAGAGGGAGGGAGTGAGGGAGTGAGGGAGTGAGGGAGTGAGGGAGTGAGGGAGGGAGGGAGAGGTAATTGGATGGGGTTAAAACCCCATCCAATTACTAGCACCGTGCAGACAGTGGGGTTTTATACCCTCCTGCTTCGACGATAAACCCTTATTCCTACTACCTACTCCCCCCAACCCTACTCCCTTGCCTTAATTACGATTTTCAATACCTACCTACTTATTACGTCTCTACAACTCCTAACTCTTTAATCTAAAATCCAAAATCTGTCTTGGAAAGTTTTGGGGGAAGAAAATCTACACCCCAAACTTTCCGCAAAATCCAAAACCTGTAACTACCGTCGGTTGGATATTTTAAAGTAAGTTAAATATAATACACCCCTCTACTTAAGAAGGAGAGGGGATGGGGGTGAGGTTTATCAGCGGTGTATTGCACCTAAATGAAAAGCCTATATTTATTGGAAGTCTCTTACCGGACTCTAAGATTTCTCAAATGGCTTACATTCTTGGTCGCTAAGAGCTTTGACGATGATGCAAGTATTATGCTCAATCATACCAGTGTAGCTTCCTTCTGGAGTTCCTTTTGCACCGATACCGTCAGCAATTAAGGGTTCCTTTGTGACTTCAACCCCTGCTTCTTTAGCAACTACTTGCAATACTTTGTCATTAGCAGTTAACTCTGCAAAAACAGTGGGAACATCTTTGGATTTGATTTCCTCAGAGAGTTCCTTGACCTTACTTGCGCTAGGTTGTTCTTCTGTATTAATTCCCAATAATGTTCCTTCTACTTTTAAATCGTAAGCTCTGGCATAATAGCTCATCGCGTCGTGGGTTGTGACCAACCTACGCTTGTCTGCTGGAATTAAAGCAATTTGCTGTTTAACCCAAGCATCGAGTTGGTCTAATTTGGCGTTATAATTTTCCGCATTAGCTTTGTAAGTATCAGCATTATCCGGGTCAACCTCAGCAAGAGTATCGCCGATTAACTTCGCCATCTCTTTGCCATTATTAATATCATGCCAAACATGAGGATCTGGTTCTTTTTCTCCGTCTTCTTCAACTTCAATCACATCTTTAGTTGCTTTTTCGTGCAGAGCAATTTTTGGTGCTGGAGTTTTGGTCGCTTCTGACATCTCAACAATGGAAGGTTCAAAGTTTAACCCTGCATAAAATACTGCATCTGCATCCTCAATTGCTTTACGGTCTGAGGGTTTAGCTTCGTAGGTGTGGGGGTCTTGGTCGTAGTCTATTAAACAATTGCTGTCAATTTTGTCAGCACCAATTTTTTCTACCATGTC
>JBCCLY010000561.1:0-3494 GCA_039026655.1 Cyanobacteria bacterium P01_C01_bin.38
TGGTCTGTCCCATTAAAATTGAAGGGTTAGGGCAAGCAGGGGGAGCAGGGGAGGCAGGGGAGGCAGGGGGAGAAAAGAGTAAAACCCTATGCAGATAAACCCGTCATAACTAATGGGACAGACTACTAGTACTAGACCACATTAATTTTGCGGGGTTTGTAGTTGGCGATTTATCGCTCCGGAGGACGCGCATTGCCAACTACGAACGTAGAAATACCCATCAGAACGGTCGGGGACAGACTACTAGATTATGTAAATTATCAGCCCACGCAGTTGTCTAGCCCCAGACTTCTAGACTGTTAGCGGAATGTGTCCGTAAGGATATGGGCTAACTATTAATTGATAACTGATAATTGATAATTGTTAACTGAAAAACATCTAGACAAACGAAAATATATAATTTACAATGCGAGATTGTGGACAATTTATAAACCATTACTGTCTTGCCAATCAAGTTGTTGACCAAAAGTATTTTTCAGGGTTTTTATGGATTTATAGAAAAATCTGTAAAAATAAGTTAGTCAAAGTTGACAGGAGAGTGGTAAATTAGTAAGTCTTGAGGTAAACTTAGGACGTTTGACTGAATCTTAAATTAATGTTTAATAATTTAAGGTTTTTGCGAACGAAGTGGTGATGTTGGTGACGGCATAACGTCAGCCTTTGCAAAAAGGATACTGAGCGGGTTTAGCTGCTTAAGTCCAGCGATACGAATGATATAAAAGTGCCAAAGTAATTGCTTGAATAAGGCATTACTGCACGAATCGCAAAGCTTTATAAGCATTGCATTTTTTAATCTTTAGTCCTTCCTTATGGGAAGGTACTTTTGGCTGTGTCAATAAATCGAAGATATTTATTTTAGATTTATTTTAAATGTATTTTAAATATATTTTATTTTTGGCGCAGTAAAGATGAAGGACAAGAACTCTCCGATGGAAGTTGGATAGCTGTTACCTGAGCATTTCCGGACTTCTGAGTTTTCTTGATAATTAAGGCGGGTAGTTGCTTGTAAAAGTAACTCCAATATTGCCTCCAACATTTAAAGTTCCGAACTAAAACGGAAAACTTATAGAAAGGAGACTTGTAACTGTGTCTGTAGGTATTCTCGGCACCAAAGTGGGTATGACTCAGGTTTTTGACGATGCAGGAGCAGCAATTCCTGTCACCGTGGTTAAAGCTGGGCCATGTACTGTAACCCAAATAAAAACAAAGCAGACCGACGGTTACTCCGCCATTCAACTGGGCTATGGTGAAGTAAAAGAAAAAGCTTTAAATAAGCCAAAATTGGGGCATTTAGCAAAAGCTTCTGCCTCTCCTTTGCGGCATTTAGAAGAATATCGTGCCGAAAATACGGACGATTATTCTTTAGGTCAGCAGGTTAGCGCTGATATTTTTGAAGCAGGTCAGTTCGTAGATATAGCTGGAACAAGTATTGGTCGCGGTTTCGCGGGCAACCAGAAGCGCAATAATTTTGGTAGAGGTCCGATGTCTCACGGTTCTAAAAACCATAGAGAGCCTGGTTCTATCGGTGCTGGTACTACTCCCGGTCGTGTTTATCCCGGTAAGCGGATGGCAGGACGTTTGGGAGGTAAGCGCGTTACGGTTCGCAAGCTGAAAGTTGTGCGAGTCGATGCAGAAAAAAATTTATTGTTAATTAAGGGAGCAATTCCTGGTAAACCAGGAGCATTAGTTAATATTCTCCCTGCAAAAGAAGTGAAATAGCCATTTATCTTTCGCTTTATAAGTTTTTTGTGTTTTGGTTTGTAATCCAAAATTCAAAATCGAATGGTAAATGACTAATTTAAGAAGGACACATTTATGGTAGATTGTGCAGTTAAAAATTGGCAGGGAGACGAAGTAGGACAGAAAACCTTGGAATTGAAAGTTGCCAAGGAAGAAAGTGCTTCTCATGTCGTCCATAGAGCCTTGGTTCGACAAATGACTAATGCTCGTCAAGGAAATGCGAGTACTAAAACACGCGCCGAAGTTAGAGGTGGTGGTCGCAAACCCTGGAGACAAAAGGGAACTGGACGCGCTCGTGCTGGTTCTACTCGTTCGCCATTATGGCGCGGTGGTGGTGTAATCTTTGGCCCAAAACCCAAGGAATACAACTTAAACATGAACCGTAAAGAGCGTCGTTTGGCTTTGCGAACAGCCTTCGGCAGTCGTTCTGAAGACATGATTGTAGTTGAAGAATTTAGCGAACAGTTGCAGCGTCCGAAAACGAAAGAATTAGTAGAAGCTATTTCTCGTTGGGGTTCCGAACCAGAACAAAAGACATTATTGATTTTGTCAGAACGTTCAGAAAACGTATATTTATCAGCCCGCAATATAGAAAACGTCAAGCTGATGGTAGCAGACCAACTTAATGTTTTCGATTTACTGCACGCAGATAAAATCGTGGTCACAGCATCAGCATTAGATAAAATTCAGGAGGTTTACGGTGCCTAAATTTGACCCCCGCAACCTTCCCGATTTAATACGCCGTCCGATTGTTACTGAAAAAGCAACAATTGAGATGGAGTACAACAAATACACTTTTGAAGTACTGCCAAAAGCAACTAAACCTCAAATAAAAGCCGCGATCGAAGGTTTATTTGATATCAAAGTTTTGAAAGTAAATACCGCAGTAAAGCCTCGGAAAAAGAAGCGCGTCGGTAGATTTATCGGATATAAACCTCAGTACAAAAAAGCGATTGTCACCGTAGCATCCGGGGATGAAGAAAAGATTCGTCAGATTCTATTCCCAGATGTTTAAAAGAGTTAGGAGTTAGGAGTTAAGAGTTAGGAGTTAGTAATTATTAATTTCTCTCCCTCCCTCACTCCTTCTCTCCTCCCTGCGAAATGATTTCTAAATAAGTTTAAAGTTAAAAATTATGGGTACTCGTTCATTTCGTCCCTACACCCCTAGTAACCGTCAAGCGACAACTTCTGACTTTGCCGACATTACAAAGTCAAAGCCAGAGAAATCTTTAACTCAACATATTCATAGAGCTAAAGGTAGAAATAATCGCGGTGTAATTACCAGTCGTCGCCGGGGTGGCGGACACAAACGTCTTTATCGAATTATCGATTTTAAAAGAGATAAGCGGGGTATGCCTGCAACTGTTCAAGCAATTGAATATGACCCCAATCGTAATGCAAGAATCGCACTCATACAATACGAAGATGGCGAGAAAAGATATATCTTGCAGCCCAATGGAATGAAGGTTGGTACCACAATAATTGCTGGTCCAGATTCTCCGATTGAAAACGGTAATGCTTTACCTTTATCAAATATGCCCTTGGGTACCGGCGTACATAACGTAGAATTGATTGCCGGAAAAGGCGGTCAAATAGTACGTTCGGCTGGTGCTGTTGCTCAAGTAATGGCAAAAGATGGTAATTACGTTACTTTGAAATTACCTTCGGGAGAAGTCCGGATGATTCGGCGCGAATGCTACGCCACCATCGGACAAGTTGGTAATGTAGAAGCCAGAAACCAGAGCTTGGGTAAA
>JBCCLY010000562.1:0-3490 GCA_039026655.1 Cyanobacteria bacterium P01_C01_bin.38
CGCAAGACAGAGGAAAGAATTTCATTATCAAATCGCTCATTGGTTGGTTAAATCTTATGACTTAATTGTTTTTGAAAACCTTAACATTAAGGGCTTAGCTAGAACACGATTAGCAAAGTCAATACTAGATGTCGCTTGGGGGTAGTAACTGTTATCTAATTTCTACCCATAAATGAACATATTTACCCATATTGTCCAGATATCGTGTTAAGCGTGTAATAGGTATTTACAGTAAAGCGATAGTTAAAGGTTGTTTACTTTACTAATGTTTGCCTTTCATCCCAATTTAATTTTAAGAATTAATAACTTTAACATTTACACTAAAGACGGATGATATGTTTATATCTAATAATCTAAAAGATAGATTGCTTATATTCATAAAACTTGAACACGTAAATTTTATACAATGTTACTTGGATTCAAAACAGAATTAAAATTAAATAACTATCAAAGAACTGTTTTGCTCAAACATTGTGGAGTTTCTAGACATGCTTGGAACTGGGGATTAGCATTAACCCGCGCAATATTAGAAAACAATTTTATTAATCCTGATTCTAAAATAAAATTTCCGAGTGCGATTGATTTACATAAATATTTAGTCGCTTTAGTCAAACCAGAGAATCCCTGGTACTATGAGTGTTCTAAGTCTGCACCGCAATCAGCATTAAGAGATTTATCTACAGCTTGGAAACGATGCTTCAAAAAAAATAGCGGTCAACCAAGGTTTAAAAAGAAAGGAAAAAATGATTCATTTACTTTAGAAGGAACTTGTAAGACTATAGACAGTTTTACTATTCAAGTTCCAAGAATAGGTAAATTAAAAACATATGAGAAATTACCCCAACTAGATAAAATAAAATCTGTAACGATATCCCGACAAGCGGATAGGTGGTTTATTAGTTTTAAAATTGAAACTCAAATACAAAAGAATAGTAATACAAGTATTGTAGGTGTTGATTTAGGAGTAAAAACTCTGGCAACTTTATCAACTGGTGAAGTTATAGAGGGAGCGAAAGCATATCGTAAAAACAGAGTTAAATTATCAAGATTGCAATGGTTAAATCGAAATAAAATAATCGGTTCTAAAAATTGGAGAAAAGCTCAACTAAAAATAGCTCGACTTCATAGAAGAATTTCCAATATAAGAAAAGATACTATCCATAAATTGACATCATTATTAGCCAAGAACCACGGAACGATAGTGATAGAAGATTTAAATGTATCGGGTATGATGAAAAACCGCAAGCTGGCTGGTGCAATTTCTGATATGGGTTTTTATGAAGTTAGAAGACAACTTGAGTATAAATGTAAGTTGTACGGTTCCAAACTAGTTGTAGTAGATAGATGGTTCCCATCATCTAAAACTTGTTCTAATTGTGGTCATAAAAAGGAAGTACTCTCTCTAAGTGAAAGAGTTTTTAATTGTGAGAACTGTAATTTTACGATTGACCGCGATTTAAACGCTGCAATCAATTTATCTAAGGCTGTCAGTTAGACAGTTTCAGCCTGTGGATGGGAAGTAGCCGACTACCCCAGCTTGAAGCAGGAAGTAAACGCCAAAATGATATATGTCTAGATTTGTCTAGTTATAAGTAGTTTTGGGTAAGTTTTATGTAACGGTGCGTTCCTCCAAATTATGAAAGCAGTAGCGGTAAGACGCGGCAAGCATTGTCTTGGAGTTGATCCTAGAGGCACAAGTATTAATTGTTCTGGTTGTGGCAAAAGAGTTGAAAAGCAGATAGCAGTTCGCATTCACAGTTGTTCTTGTGGACTGGTTATTGACCGAGATTGGAATAGTGCGCTCAACATTTTAAAACTTGGGTCGGTTGGACTACCGATTCCTGGCTGCGGAGGCTTAGAGGTTACTCAGCCTATGAAACAGCAAGTCTCATTTGTGAATTTGAGATGCTCCCGCTATACTGCTTGCAGTTAGCGGTGAGAGTTGTCACTTATCGATGGTAATAAGCGGATTGGTCATGCAGCAATGGAGGTTTTTCTAGTCATGAATGGTGTAGAAATTGATGCTTCTGTAGATGAACAAGAATCTATTTTCCTATCCCTAGCATCGGGTAAACTTAACCGCGAAGAATTTACAGATTGGTTAAAATCTCATGTCAAAGTTCGGTAGGGTGCGTTATAGACTTCAGTCCTAAAAGCACGCGGGTAGTTCACACCAAATCTTCCAAAAGCGCAGTAATTTTCCCCTGTGCCTTAGTGCGGTTATCATCGTAAATCATCAAAGTATTTAAAGAAGCATGACGGCTCAACTTTTGCACGCTTCTAACATCCCCTTCACTCGCATCCAACGCCGCAGTTACCGACGAATGCCGTATTTTATGCGGGCTGATGATTTTAGAAATCCCCGCCTCCTTAGATATCCCCGCCACAATCTTGCGGATACCGTCACCCGTCAACCTGTGTCCGTAGCGCGGACGTAAAGAAACGAACAACGGTTCCTTAATGTCTAATTCCTTACGCACCCACAACCAATCCTGAAGCGCCGCACAACTCTTATGATGTAAATCAATAATTTCCTTCTGCGTACCCCGCCCCTTCCCTAAAATAGCCAGCGTCTTTGCTTCTAAATCCAAGTCTTCAATGTTACATCGGGATATTTCCTCCCTGCGTAGCGCGTTCGCCCACAACAGCCGCAACAAGGCATAATCTCGCTTACCTTTCAACGTGTCCCTATCCGGTATTGCTAACATTTTTTTAAAAGCTTCGGGACTAATCCCCGTCGTATCCCGGTACTGCTTTACCTTTTCACTTTTGATATCAGCCAAAGTCCAACTGCATTTGCCCACATTATAAGCATAATTAACCAACGCCTTAATTGCTGCCAACCGCCGATTAACAGTAGCTTCCTTCAATCCTAAATCAATCAACTGTGCCTTATACCGCAACACTAAAGTTACAGCAGAAAACCTTTCCATCTGTAAAAATTGTGCCACCAAATCAGGTGTTGGTTCCTTTCCTACCACAGCCTGAAAAAACTTTCTTAAATCCTTAGCATACTCATGACGGGTACTTTTGTTGCGCTTCCCCACCAACAACTCCTGCAACAAATCGCGTTCTGCTGGAATAGCAAAAGGGTTAGTAATTATATCGGTATGCGGCTTGTCTGGGAGTAACATAATAAACAACTATCGAAAAGTTTTATTTTCGATATTTATTCTACCTTTTCTTTGTCCTGCGGGGAAATTTTCAACTTATGCGCCTCCCCTACAACCGGCGTTTTGGGCAGTTATTACCCAACAATTTATCTTCGTCAAATTCCTCTTATAGCAGAAGAGGAACGTCTTTTACGTTGGTTTTTTATCTTGCAGCCGGTTTTTTCGGGGAGCTACCTTCGTCCAATCTTCTACTGGGACGGCTAATATCTTTTTATCATAAAAGTGCAAGCGGTGCAACCAATACAAGATATGCTGATATCATTGCTATCTATTTGATATCGATAGTTATCGCTTGTCCGCCGTTGTTAGCCATGCCC
>JBCCLY010000563.1:0-3486 GCA_039026655.1 Cyanobacteria bacterium P01_C01_bin.38
CATAAAAAGTGTGCAAGGCAAGGGGTGCATCTGCCCATTTACTATGAATCAAGCCCAAATTCCATCCTGGCAAAAGGTTCGCGCTACATTCCAACAAATTTGGGGTTATGAAGATTTTCGTCCACCTCAAGGCGAAATTGTCCAAAGTCTATTAGCAAAAAAAGATACTTTAATTATTATGCCCACCGGCGGAGGTAAATCAATTTGCTTCCAACTTCCCGCACTTTTACAAACCGGCTTAACTTTGGTGGTTTCTCCCTTAGTAGCACTAATGGAAAACCAAGTACAGGAATTAAAAGAACGCAAACTTTCCGCAGCACTATTACACAGTCAATTATCTTCTTTCCAACGTCGCCAAACTCTACAGGCTCTAGAAAAACAACAATTAAGATTACTTTACCTATCTCCAGAAACTTTACTTAGCCCTCCAGTTTGGCAAAGATTATCTCACCCAGAACTTGAAATTAACGGTTTAATATTAGACGAAGCACATTGCTTAGTACAATGGGGCGATACATTTAGACCAGCTTATCGAAGATTAGGGGCAGTAAGACCAGCGCTACTTAAGTCAAAAAGAAGAGGAACGAAAATAGCGCTAGCCGCTTTTACCGCCACCGCCGACCCTTTAGCCCAAACTGTAATATCAGAAACTTTGCGATTACAGCAACCTGCTGTATTTAAACTGAATCCTTATAGAAGCAATCTTAACCCGAACGTCCGGATTATTTGGACTCCACAAGGAAGAACGCAACAATTGTTAAAGTTTATTCATAAAAATCAACAATCTTCTGGATTAGTTTATGCACGTACCCGAAAAGATAGCGAAAACTTAGCCGCATGGTTGGCAGAAAAAGGTTATCGCACGGCTAGCTATCACGGCGGATTGGGTGCAGAAGAAAGACGCGAGATTGAAGCTAGCTGGCTCGGTGGAAAAATACCCTTTGTGGTTTGTACATCAGCTTTCGGCATGGGAATAAATAAACCCGATGTGCGATGGGTGATTCACTATCAAGCGCCGTTATTGTTATCGGAATACGTACAGGAAATTGGACGCGCAGGAAGAGACGGAAAACCAGCAGAAGCGCTAACGTTAATTAGCGAACCTACCGGGTTATTAAATCCAGAAGACAAGCAAAGACAGAAATTTTTTGAGGACAAATTACGCGAACAACAACTTACAGCAAAACAATTAATTAAGAAATTGCCAGCTACAGGAGAATTAGAAACAGTAGCACAAAAATTCCCCGATGCACCAATAGCACTCTCCTTACTGCATAGCATGGGTAGATTAAAATGGATCGATCCTTTCAACTACAGTATTCAGAAAAACTCAAAAAATAAAGATAAGCAGCAATCAAATCCCACAAACCAGATGCATAAATATTTGATAACAAAAAAATGTCGTTGGCAATTCTTATTAACAGCCTTCGGATTTGAAAAAGAAGCAGTAAATTTACGTTGCGGACATTGTGATAACTGTAAAAAGTAGGGAATTGGGCATAGGGCATGGGGCATAGGGCATTGGTAATAGGTAATGGATAATGGGTAATTGCTAATAGAATGTAGTGGGAGCGTCTCGCTCCCTACTAAGAGTAAAAGCGTCTCGCTCCCTACTTACAATAATCTGTTGTTAGCGTCTCGCTCCCTGCTGACAATAAAGTTGTATTTGAATTTAATTTTCTTCCCATCTCCCATGCCCAATGCCCAATGCCCAACGCCCAATTACCGATTACCAACTACCAATCCCCAATTCCCTAATCTTTAAAATTGCTGTAAAAAACGCAAATCGCTGGCATAAACGCGGCGAATATCATCGAGTTGATGTAGCACCATTGCAAAACGCTCTACACCAAAACCAGCAGCGAATCCGGTGTATACTTCTGGGTCGTAACCTACAGCTTTCAACACATTAGGATCTACCATACCGCAACCCATTACTTCTAACCAGCGTCCCTTCCACTTTAAATCAACTTCAGCAGAAGGTTCGGTGAATGGGAAGTAACTGGCTCGGAAGCGAATATCTTCTATTTCACCAAACATTGCCTCTAAAAACTCTTTGATAGTACCTTTAAGGTCACTAAAAGTTAATCCCTCGTCAACTGCCAAAAGTTCCATTTGATGGAAAACTGCCGTGTGAGTTGCGTCTACATCATCTTTCCGATAACAGCGCCCTGGTGCAATAATTCTAATGGGTGGTTCGCTTTCTTCCATAAACCGAATTTGCACCGAAGAAGTTTGAGTTCGCAATAGATTTCCATCAGGTAGATAAAAAGTATCCTGCATATCGCGAGCGGGATGATCTGGCGGAGTATTTAAAGCTTCAAAATTATAATAATCGCTTTCCATTTCCGGTCCAGCAGCAACCGTATAACCCATACCTACAAAAATATCCAGGGTTCGGTCAATAACTCCATTTAACGGATGAATCCGACCTTGAGGACGAAAAACCCCCGGCATCGTTACATCAATCGTTTCCGCTTCAATCTGGGCTTGGATTTTAGCAGTTTCCAAAGCCACACGTTGCTTATCTAAATTATTTTGTAAAGCTTCCTTAACAACATTGGCGATCGCACCAATTTTTGGTCGTTCTTCAGCGCTTAATTTACCCATACCGCGCAGCAGAACACCCAACTGACCTTTTTTACCCAGATAATTAACCCTGAGTTCCTCCAAACCTTCCAAAGAATCAGCGCTGCTTATTGCTTTTTCGGCTTCAATACGTAATTCTTCTAATTGAGATTGTAAATCGCTAGTCATCAGCCATTAGTTATTAGTTATTAGTTATTAGTGAGACAGCGCGGTCTTGGGGAGCCACTGCGGCGTGCACGGAGGTTCCCTCCGTTGTAGCAAGTGGCGTGGTTTCCCCCATGAGCGACTGCGTTAGCGAAGCGTCTCCGAAGGAGATACCCGAAGGGTTATTAGTGATTAGTCATCAGCGACGGTCAAACCAACAACTCACGCCCTTTTATAATGCCATTTAAAGGGAAATTGGACATGGGGGATTGGGAATTGGTAATTGGTAATTGGGGATGGGGCATTGGGCATTGGGCATTGGGCATTGATGATCCACACCCTCCGGGTGAAAATTGATAATTATTCTTTCTCCTTGTCTCCCTGTCCCCTTGTCCCCTTGTCTCCCTCTCCCCCTCCAGTTATCGCAATTAGTGCAAGATGTGAATAGCAACTAGCAACTAAGTAGGTAGGCAGAAATAAATAGCACTATGTTACAGAATGTTTTTTGGCATCAAAGCCTTATTCCTACTCCCTCTCTTGAAAAGTTGCTCTTGGGGGAAACCCCCAAGACCGCACTTTTCGCTACTCCCTACTCCCTACTCCCTACTCCCTATTCCTAATTACAATTTTCAACGCCAACCTACTTAACAACTATCAAATAACAATTAATAATGAGATTGCTAATTTCTAACGATGATGGTGTTTACGCCCAGGGTATACGTGCTTTAGCCAACACTATGGCAGAAGCCGGTC
>JBCCLY010000564.1:0-3485 GCA_039026655.1 Cyanobacteria bacterium P01_C01_bin.38
AGATTTATATAACTCTTGCCAAGTAGCTAAACCCCAATTAAAAGTAAATCGTCTAATACCAGCGTGCTTAGACATTAAAACTTTCTGAGTAACATTTAAATTTAATTTTGTTTTAATCCCAAGCAATATATATTCTGACATCAACAAGATACTTTTAACAAATGTAGACTACATATGCCATATTTTAACTTAAGGCGCGACCAAAAATAAACCGGATATAAATCCATTTCTAAATTCCTCCTAAACGATAGCTCTATTATGAAGGAAGAGAGGAATCTTCATCACGGTTTAGGGGCGGTTTTGTTTGATTAATAAATGTTAATATTCGGCTTCTGTTCCGTAGGATAGGGTATAATTTTTTTTGAGCAGCACCTCATGCAGGAGGGCAGCTATATTGAATTCTACTTTCCAAGTAACTTTTAATTGTGATTTTTCTTTAATACTAATATTATTTAATAGTTACTTTTAAGAACTATTTTGTAACAATAGCATTGTCTTACTCGACTAATGTTGTACAGCCTTGTCTATATAATCGGCAGCTAAGTCAAGCTCTTCATCAAAATTGAATAGCTAAGAAAGAAGATTTTGCGATTGCAGAAATAATGAGTCAATTTATACCGTACAACAAGTATATATACATAAATAAATAAGGATTATAAAAATTAGCTTTTTGATGAGAAAAGTTATGAAAATTAACACTTCTACAGGCTCTACCGACCAATATTAAAAGTTGATTTTAAGTATCATTATTCAAGCTGCTGTAACCATATATCGGTGTCAAGGCTACTGTTAACACTCTTGCAAACAGTTCCATCAATAGTTACACTTTTTAAAATATTCTCATTTTTCAATATGGCAATATCAAGCTTCCTAGAAGTTATTTCTAAGGAGACTGAGTGTCGTATTGACTAACGTGCTTATTTTTTTTAAAGTCCCTAGGGCGTAGGGCTTCAAAGCTCGGTCAATGTTCTCATAGAGGAGTCGCCGAGAAGCCTACAACATAATCTGTGATTTGATGTAGGTGCGCCACGACGTGCTTAGCGCATTCAATCAAAGTTTGCTGATAACAAAAACTCATTCCTAAACGTTTGTAAACATAATTCCGAAAGGAGGAGCGTAGTCGATGGGACTACCTTGGTACCGAGTACATACAGTCGTTCTGAACGATCCAGGACGGCTTATTTCTGTACATTTAATGCACACAGCTTTGGTAGCTGGCTGGGCCGGTTCGATGGCTTTATACGAACTAGCTATTTTCGATCCTTCAGACCCCGTACTTAACCCAATGTGGCGGCAAGGGATGTTTGTGCTTCCCTTCATGGCACGTTTAGGTGTTGTTGAATCTTGGGGTGGTTGGAGCGTAACTGGTAATGCTACTGGCAACCCTGGTTTTTGGTCTTTTGAAGGTGTAGCAGCTGCTCACATCGTTCTTTCTGGTTTGTTATTCTTAGCTGCCGTTTGGCACTGGGTTTACTGGGATTTGGAATTATTCCAAGATCCTCGTACCGGCGAACCTGCTTTGGATTTACCAAAAATGTTTGGTATCCACCTGTTCTTATCTGGTCTTCTTTGCTTTGGTTTTGGTGCTTTCCACCTAACCGGTTTATTTGGTCCAGGGATGTGGATTTCTGACCCTTATGGATTAACGGGTCATATAGAAGCAGTAGCCCCGGAATGGGGACCGGCAGGTTTTAACCCGTTTAACCCCGGTGGAGTTGTAGCACACCACATCGCTGCTGGTATTGTCGGAATTATTGCTGGTTTGTTCCACTTGACTGTACGACCTCCCGAAAGGCTTTATAAAGCACTACGGATGGGTAACATCGAAACCGTACTTTCAAGTTCGATTGCAGCAGTATTTTTCGCAGCATTCGTAGTAGCCGGTACCATGTGGTACGGTAGCGCAACTACTCCAGTAGAATTATTTGGCCCAACTCGCTATCAGTGGGATCAAAATTATTATCACCAGGAAATTGACCGTCGCGTTCAAGCTAGTCTTGCTGCGGGAGCTTCTGAAGAAGAAGCTTGGTCGAGAATACCTGAAAAACTCGCTTTCTTTGACTACGTTGGTAATAGCCCCGCAAAAGGTGGTTTATTCCGTACAGGTCAGATGAATAAGGGTTCCGGTATCGCGGTTTCTTGGTTAGGACACCCGGTATTTAAAGATGGTGAAGGTCGCGTACTAGACGTGCGTCGTCTTCCCAACTTCTTTGAAACATTCCCCGTAATTCTCACCGATGCTGATGGTGTTGTCCGTGCTGACATTCCCTTCCGTCGTGCAGAATCCAAATATAGTTTCGAGCAAACTGGCGTAACAGCTAGCTTCTACGGTGGAGACTTAAGCGGTCAAACCTTTACCGATCCTGTAAAAGTCAAAGAATTTGCCCGTAAAGCCCAATTAGGCGAACCTTTTGAGTTTGACACTGAAACCTTGAACTCTGACGGTGTATTCCGTACCAGTCCTAGAGGTTGGTTTACCTACGGACACGCTGTATTTGCGCTATTGTTCTTCTTCGGTCATATCTGGCATGGCTCTCGGACAATTTACCGAGACGTATTTGCTGGTGTTGATGCCGACATGGAAGAGCAAGTGGAATGGGGTAGATTCGCCAAAGTGGGTGATAAATCTACTCGTACAAGCAGAGAAACAGCTTAATCTACATCTTGCATTGTTGTCAGAAACCCGGTTCCTTGTTGGTTAGGCAACGAAATAATGTATCTTAACGACTAGAAACCGGGTTTCTTTGAGCTTAGTTTAAGTACTTTTAAGTAAAGAAGTGTAAAGAATGGTCGCGAAATAAAACTAAAATTCTTAATTTAGCTTATTTTTTGCGACCATTATTTCCTGTAGCTTGGTAAACTAATAATTGCAGGCTGATAGTCAGCAGGAACTTAAAGATATGGAAAGCGTTGCATACATTTTGATTTTGGCATTAGCGATTGGCACCCTATTTTTTGCGATCGCCTTTCGCGAACCTCCTCGGATTGAAAATAAAGAGGAAAAATAAAAGAAAACATTTTGTTAATGCCCAATTTTGCGGCAAAATACAAAAATTTCAAATTTAATTAAAGTTAAATTAGCCGCTGCTGTTGATATTCAATTAATAGCAGCGGTTATTTCTGTGTTTAGGGAGTAGGGAGTAGGGAATAGGGAATAGGGAGTAGAGAGTAGGGAGTAGAGAGTAGGGGAGACAAGGGGAGATTGTTATTACCAACTACCAACTACCAACTACCAATCCAAAATCCAAAATCCAAAATTGTTTGATATAATCTATAATCTGAAAGTTGATGTGTGTTTTAATCAGCTTTTCTGCGCTAGGATAATATTGGATATAAGTGTGAAGTGCCAAAACGAGGCGATTGGATATACATCGCTAGGAGGCAAAAAAATTTTACGGAGAATAAAACCAGGAAACATAAAGCATGGTAAATGTCAATCAGAAACCAACCAATGATATTGGGTTTACACACGACGATTTCGCGGC
>JBCCLY010000565.1:0-3470 GCA_039026655.1 Cyanobacteria bacterium P01_C01_bin.38
GGTCATTATTTATTCTCTCGAATTGTGGTGCTAATGTATAGTCCCAAACTATTCGCGAGATATTCTCGCGAATAATGTCGGCTTCTTCCTATCCTTTTGCAAAATTGGGATGCTCCCGGGGATTAAGGGTTGTGTAGTTCCACATCGGTTAGTTAATGTACCTGGATACAATCATAAGCCGGGAGTTTGTCGGATTGCTTGTAGGTTTTCCATTGGTGCGTGATACTGACTCAAATTAAGTAGATAGTCTAAATTTGTTTATGTTTGACTATGCGAAAGACAACTATATAAAAGACTAGGTTTAAATGTTCAATGAATTACGAACTGGAGTTCACAGAAGAATCCGTCAAAGATTTGGAAAAGCTAACTCAATTTAACTAATTTTTATAAGTTAAGAGTGAGAGATTATCGGATTTTATACACCTTCAGTAACGGCCGAATATCATTATTATTCACCAAATTGGACATCGCAGCGAAATTTATAATTAATAGTTTTGTTAACTCAAAGCATCTGGATCTATCCCTAACTCGCGTAACTTTTCTGCCATTTTTTGTGCTTTTTGCTCTGCAACATCGGCTCTCTGGGCTTCTTGTTGTGCGCGTTGAGCTTCTTGTTGAGCGCGTTGAGCTTCTTGTTGAGCGCGTAATGTCTCTTGACGTGCGCGCAAGGTTTCTTGTTCTATCTGCTCTTTAGGAGTGGGATATCGTTTTCCCGATTCGTCATACCAGTACAGCCATTCTCGCGTGACTCCGGAATAGTTACCTCTTTCACAACCTATTCCCAAACCAATTTCTGGCATCCAAAACGGATTTCCTTGTTGTAATTCGTATTTACCGTTGACTAATTTATGAATTTCTAAACGCGGTTTGCGACGACGACGGGAGGAATAAATTACATAATAAAGTACGCCTAAATCTGCATATTCATCTAATTTATCCGTATATTCTTTACGATAATTTCGGGAAACAACTTCTAAAGCCAAAATAGGAATAACATTTTCATCCCACAATACATAACTTGGACGCAATTCTTCATCATAAAAGCGTTCGATACCCAAGCTAAGAAATCCATCAGGTACAATTGGCGGCTTATCTGGGTGATAATAAACACCCATATCCACACCGAAAAACCAATCCATCCTTTCTCCCCAAAGGATTAGCAGAATTGCTTTGAGTAAACCCGGTATTAGTTCTTGCAGTTCATTATCCACGGGTGTTTCATCGGAGTCTGGTAGTTCTTCCCCTGAAGGTAAATACCTCGGCAACTTGTACTCTAACATGACGTGTGTTCCCAAAACTCATTCAAAATTATAGCGAAATTGAAGGGGATTCGATATTTTAAAATATGACATAATCTGCAAGAAGGATTGCATCGAAAAATGGCAGACGAGCAAAAAGTATTTTCTATTTTGAAAGAAGCAAGGAAACAAGATTTACTTAAACCTTCTGAAATAAGCAACCCGTGTTTCGTTTCTTATATAAATACTGCAAATCATATACTTTTAGTAATTCATAAAACCTCTGGTGGTAAACTCAGCACGGAAGAAATAGTTACAGAAACAGGATTAAATAGTAATACTTGTAAAATTTATTTACGGACTTTAGAGAAATTGAATTTTATTAATCGAGCTAAGGATAAAGAATCAAAAATAATAGTATGGAGATTACATTAGAAAAAGGTTCTTAGTAAGGCTTTAGCGTATTGGGATAAAAGTACTAAATCCCTACTAAAAACGTAACCGTTCACGGGATTAGAGGTGATACGCTCAAAAATAGGTACACTTAGATGCTAGATTAAGAGGCATGGATACAAACTGCCTCATTTATGGAATTGAAATTCCCAATTCCGATTGGGATAATACTCCAGCTAGTGTCAGAGAACTGGTGGAGAAGTTGGGGCAGCGCATCAAGAAATCGGCTATATAAATTAGCCAATTCGGAAGCACGTAATCAAGAGCTTTTAGAAAAAATAAACCGCACATCAAAGAATTCATCATCTCCGCCATCAAGTGATTTACCCAGCACGCCAAAATCCACAAAGAAAAAGAATAGTGGTAAGAAACGTGGAGGACAACCAGGACACAAGGGTGATAGTCGGCATTTGTATGATGTTTCTTTTGGTGAAGCGATTTTAGATCATCACCCAGAAACTTGTAGTTGCTGCGGTGAGAAATTAAGTGGTGAAGATATTGATCCGTTGCGTCATCAAATAGTTGATATTCCTCCAATTAAACCGATAGTAGTGGAGCATCGTCTACATCAACTTAAGTGTAACAACTGTGGAGTAAGTACTCGCGCAGCATTACCGTCCGATATTAATCCAAGTGGTTATGGGGTAGGGGTAGTAGCTCTGGTTGCAGTTTTAAGCGGGCTGTATCGTCACAGTAGTAGGATGGTACAGAATGCAATGGGTGATGTATTTGGTATTCCAATGTCTTTAGGGACAGTGAATAAACTCAAACTTGAAGCCAGTAGTGCTTTGGAAGAAATTGTTGAAGTTGCGAAAATATACGTTCAAAATTCACCTGTAGTGGGAGCAGACGAAACTCACTTCAATCAAGGTAATGTTGATGGATGCAATTCCTCAAAGAAGCAGGGATGGTTGTGGGTTGCAGTTACACCGCTAGTAGCAATATTTGACATCGCACTTTCTCGTGGTTCTGACATAGCTAAAAACCTTCTGGGTGAAGACTTTGGTGGTATTCTAAACTCAGACCGATATGCAGCCTACAATTGGGTTAACTTAGAAAAACGGCAGTTATGTTGGGCGCACCTAAGACGAGAATTTATCCTGCATCTCAGAACGTAAAGGAGTTTCTGGGGATATCGGAAAGAATTTGGTCAAACAACAAGAAAAATTATTTCAACTATGGCACCGGGTTCGAGATGGAACCTTGACCAGAAGTGAATTTAAACTTTTGGTTCCATCGATTCGCAATTCAATCAAGTCTTCTTTACAAGAAGCCGCAGATTACGAGATCGGAAGTAAGGAAAAAACCCCATTCGCTAAAACTGTACGTACTTGTCGTCAACTTCTTAAAGTTGAGCCAGCTTTATGGTTATTTGTAGAAGTTGAGGGAGTAGAACCAACGAATAATGCTGCCGAAAGAGCTATACGTCCTGCTGTGATATGGCGACGTACCAGTTTCGGCTCTCAAACTCAAACTGGTAGTAACTTTGTTGCTCGGATGCTAACTGTTGTTACTTCTCTTAAGTTTCAACGTCGGAACATATTGGAGTTTATGACTAATGCTGTAAGTGCTGCACGTCATGGTACACCTACTCCTTCTTTGATTCCTGAAGTTAAAGTGCCACAAGAGCAAGTGATAAATGCTGCTTAATATCAATATGGCAATATCCGTCTATTTCCCTCAGTATTAAATAATTTTTCAGTCAGAATTTTTTTCAAAACTTGTTCTCCTGTTGAAATGCATCGCATTTCAACCCATCACCAACCCCTGAACGGTTAC
>JBCCLY010000566.1:0-3470 GCA_039026655.1 Cyanobacteria bacterium P01_C01_bin.38
CTCTGGAATCCCAAAGTCCATATTTATGACTGCAAAATTCTCTAACTTGAGCAATGTTGTTAGCGGTGGTACGAAACATTGATAGCAACATTGCTGTATCGAAGGAAATTCCTCTATCAAGTAAAGGTTTGATTTCTTTGTCTACCAAACTAGTAAAAGTACGTACTAAACTGCGTTCGCCAGCTAATGGTGTATCGAATAAAGCTACTGCTATACCCATTTGGGTAAGAGTTGGTACTATAAATGCATTCCATCCATAAGGCGCACACATTCCCTGTAATCCAATTACCAAAGGTGTATGCTCTCTAGGACGATTACTGGGCAAAAATACTGCTACCGGGAATCCACTTAATCGCTCATCTATATCCGCTATCCCAGTATGTATTAACTTTAATTAAAATATAGCCAAATGGGTTCAGATATAGTTTAGTGTTAAGGCTATGAAATAAATCGGCAGATAATCAATCCTTTGAAAGATGAGACTTGTAGAGCGGCATTTAATAAAATCAACAAAGCCTAGTTATTTTGAATTAGATAAATTATCATTTTTATCTAAAAATCTTTATAACAGTGTTACATATATTTGTCGTCAAGCATTTTTCAATGGTTTGGCTGTACCAAGCTTTAATCAGCTTTATCATCAACTAAAAAAAGGTCAGGATTATAAGTCATTGCCAGCGAAGGTAAGTCAATTAGTAATAAAGCAAGTTGCACGAAGTTTTAAATCATTCTTTGCTGCAATGGCAGCATATCAACAAGATAAATCTAAGTTTTTAGGAAAGCCTAGATTACCAAATTACAAGCATAAAATATCAGGAAGGAATTTAATATGTTATAACTATCAAGCCATATCGAAAAAATTATTAAAACAAGGTTATATAAATCCATCTTTAACTAACATAAAGATAAAAACGAAACAAACTTCTATTTGTGAGGTTAGAATAATACCAAAAAATGGTTGTTATTTAATTGAAGTTGTTTATGAAAAAGACTGTATAAAAGATTTGGATTCGGTTTTAGATAGCCCTCATAACCGGGCGAATCCCATAAGCCTTGGGAATGCCTCGCAAGAGAAAAGAGTAGCGGGAATAGATATTGGAATATCTAATTTAGCCACAGTTACCAGTAATAAGGATGATTTTAGACCTTTTATAGTTTGCGGAAAAGCAATTAAAAGCACAAATCAATATTTCAATAAATATAAAGCAAAATTACAGTCACTTTTACCCACGGGTAAATACAAATCTCGACGTATTGATAGATTAACTATTAAGCGTAATAATAAAGTGGATTATTACCTCCACACAGCTAGTCGATTTATTGTAAATCAATTAGTCAGCCATCAAATAACAGATTTGATAATTGGTAAAAATGATAATTGGAAGCAATCAGTAAATCTGGGAGCTAAAACTAATCAATCATTCACATCAATTCCTCATGCTAAATTTATTGACCAATTAATCTATAAGTGTCAATTAGTAGGGATAAAGGTACATACAGTGAATGAATCCTACACGAGTAAGTGTAGTTTTCTAGACTTAGAACCTATCAAGAAGCATGAAACATATCTAGGTAAAAGAGTACATCGAGGGTTATTTAAATCTAGTTCTGGTAAAACTTACAATTGTGACATTAATGGCAGTCTTAATTGTATTAGAAAGGTAGTTGGTGACTCTCTTTTTAAGGGAAAACTGATAGAGAGGCTTGTAGTTAGTCCAGTAAGGATGAAGCCTTACAAAGCTAAAAGCTAGTCGAGATATTTGACTATATTTTTAGTAACTATAAGGATAATACTCGTAAAACCAATAGCGATCGCCAGTTAAACCTTCAAAAGTAATTGAATCCGGACCGTGAATTGCCATTAAATGTAAATGTAAAAAATATTATACGTATTATTCCGTAGTTAGTTAAAAAAATCAAATTGAATTTGAGTGACAGTTGGATGGTGCGTGACGGTATGAACAAGATATTTGATTGCTTTTATAGGTTATCGTCACCGTCACAGCAACGGCAATAATGGGGGAAGAGAATCTACACCCCATTTTGCCTCCCCTACAATTACCAACTACCCATTACCAACTACCAACTACCCATTACCAATCGGTAAATAATAATTTTTTTTGCCTAAACACTGTCGGTAAATAGTTTCTGATATTTTGGGATAATCTACAAAATCTGAAAGCGCCTTGATGATAAATAACGGCGTAGAGGGGAACTAAATGTCAGACAATTTTAGAAGCCGAGTTGTAACTCAAGGTGTACAGCGATCGCCAAATCGAGCGATGTTGCGAGCGGTTGGTTTTGAGGATAAGGATTTTAGTAAGCCGATTGTGGGGATTGCTAATAGTTTTAGTACTATTACTCCTTGCAATATGGGGATAAATACTTTGGCACAAAGAGCCGAGAAAGGTGTTCGCGATGCCCAAGGGATGCCGCAGATGTTCGGTACAATTACGATTAGCGATGGTATTTCGATGGGAACTGAGGGAATGAAGTATTCCCTGGTGTCGCGTGAGGTAATTGCTGATTCGATTGAAACTGCTTGTAATGGGCAAAGTATGGATGGCGTGCTTGCTATCGGTGGTTGTGATAAAAATATGCCGGGAGCGATGATTGCTATTGCTCGGATGAATATACCGGCAATTTTTGTTTATGGTGGTACGATTAAACCCGGACATTACGATGGTAAGGATTTAACTGTTGTCAGCGCTTTTGAAGCAGTGGGAGAATACAGTTACGGTAATCTTGAAGAAGATCAATTGATGGCAGTTGAGCGTAATGCTTGTCCCGGTGCGGGTTCTTGCGGGGGAATGTATACTGCTAATACTATGTCTTCTGCTTTTGAAGCTTTGGGTATGAGTTTGCCTTATTCCTCTACGATGGCGGCGGAAGATGCCGAAAAAGCCGACAGCACGGAAGAATCGGCGACTGTTTTGGTGGAAGCGATACGCAAGCAACTTTTACCGCGTCAAATAATTACTCGTAAATCCATAGAAAACGCTATTTCTATTGTGATGGCTGTGGGAGGCTCTACAAATGCAGTGTTGCACTTTTTAGCTATTGCCAATGCTGCTGGTGTGGAATTAAATATTGACGATTTTGAAACTATCCGCGCTAGGGTTCCGGTATTGTGCGATTTAAAACCTAGCGGCCGTTATGTGGCGGTAGATTTACATAAAGCCGGTGGCATTCCTCAAGTAATGAAAATGCTTCTTGCTCATGATTTATTACACGGTGACTGCATAACTATTAGCGGTAAAACAATCGCCGAAGTCTTGGCAGATATACCAGAAGAACCACGCAGCGACCAAGATGTTATCCGTCCTTGGAATAATCCCATGTATAAACAAGGGCATTTAGCTATATTAAAAGGTAATTTAGCAGCCGAGGGAGCAGTCGCAAAAATTAGCGGCGTGAAAGTGCCTAAAATTACTGGCCCAGCGCGGGTATTTGAATCGGAAGAATCCTGC
>JBCCLY010000567.1:0-3457 GCA_039026655.1 Cyanobacteria bacterium P01_C01_bin.38
TGGCGGATATCTAGACCAACTTGGCTGGGACTATCGTATTGATGAAGAAGAAGATCGTATTGTTACAGGTGTAGAAGGCGATCGCGTTGAGGATTTTCTGATTGTAATTCAGCTAGATGAAGATGGAAAATTTTTCCGCATCTTTGCGCCTCAAGTACTGAGTGGTGTAAAAGAGCATCCACACAAAGCAGCTATTTTGCAAACAATGTTAGTTATTTCTTGGGAAACCAAGATGCTGCAATGGGAATACGATCCGTCTGATGGCGAAATCCGTGCGATTATTGAGTTTCCGATCGAAGATTCAACGCTTACTGAGAAACAATTTAATCGTTGCTTGAGTGGGTTGGTTCAACTAGTTGATAGCGTAGCAATACCTCGTCTTCAGGAAGTGATGGAAACTGGTCACGACCCAGGTAATGTAGAAGTAGGCGAAAGACTGTTACTTAGCATTCAGGAACAAGCTCCTGGATTGTTGGATCTTTTGGAAAAGGCAATGGAAGCAAGGAAAAAACGCGGCAGATTTCCTAGTGAGTAAAAACGGATTGCCTATCATAGTAGCTATACTCCTTGTAGGGCAACCTCAATATAAAATTTAGTAAACGACGGTAAGTGGTTTTATGACATCTTACGCAACCTCTTCTGCTAAAGCGGAAATGAGCGAACTCCGGCGATTAAAAGGCTTACTACCTCCAGAATTACAAAGCTGGGTTACGGTTGAAGGTACTACCGAAGTCAATCCACCGTTGGTTCGTAGCGAAGAAATTGGTAAAGATCAAGTAGAAATTCAGATTGACTTGGCAAAATGGGATGAGTTGGCAATGGATCAGCGAAATCTTTTATTTTGGCACGAAGTCGCTCGGATTCAAAACGATACTATCCCTAAAGATGGTTGGGAAATGGCAGCCTTAGCAATAGGTTTAGGTGGCGCTGTAGGTGAATTGTGGGTACAAGATGGTTTGCTATTAGTACTTGCATTAGCCTTGTGTGGCGTTTCTGGCTGGCGATTGTTTCAAAAGAATAGTGGCGAGAAGGTAGCTAGGGAATTAATCGAAGCAGATGAAAAAGCCATTGCTTTAGCAACTCGCTTCGGTTATAGCTTGCCCAACGCTTACAAGAGTTTAGGTAGCGCTTTGAAAACCTTAATAGAAAAATCTCCTAATAAGCGCCAAAGGTCGAAATATGAAGCCCGACTTTCTGCTCTCAAGCGCAGTGCTAATAAAGCCAAATCTAGATCTAGAAATATGGATGAAGGCGGATATTGATTATTGTAAGTAGGGATGGGGATTTCCCAACCCTACCGAAGAGCCGCTTTTTAACAGTCCTACTTCGATTGTCTTCTTGATAAAAACTTTTAACAATAAGAGCATATTTTTCTTTTATCGCTTGCCATTAATATCAAGCCTTTTAGAAAAGATTTTCCCCTATTCCCTATTCCCTATTCCCTATTCCCTATTCCCTATTCCCTATTCCCTGTTCCCTTTTTCTGAATGTTTTTTTAGTATACAAAATGCGGAAGAACCATTATTTTTTATTCAAAAGTATAGCTAGTTACTTCTCATATTCGGAATATTCTGATTTAGCTTGATTTTTATTTTACTAAGGATCTAATAAGATTATGATTAAAAACTTATACCAAAATACTTTGGCTTTATTTTTTATGTGCCAAGCGAATTAGATTTTATGCTTAGTAATTTGAACCACATTTCTATAGTTTTTTGAATAAATTTGAATAAAATTTCCTCTATATTAATAGTTTACATAAACTTCTTTATTTCTTGGCAGTATCTTCACAAAATAGGTTTTAAAACATAAATACGGAAACATTGTTAACTCAATTGTTTGGGCTATAGTAACTCTAAAGTTGCTTAAAATAAAGGTTTATCAAATTGCATCTACGTATATTTACGTTTAGTTACAAGTATGATTCAAAGCTGACTAATCATCTTGTGAGTTTGGGGTACTACCCGAACCGATTTAAGGAATTTTTTCATCAGAGCTTGCCAATCAATAACTTGAAATGGAGTTGGAGCAAGCATGGCTAGATCGGTAAATTGTTCGGTTGAGCTTAATGGTGTTACAGGCTGTAAAAAGACTGGTATTGTTGCATTTACCGCTGCGATTAGCTCAGCAGAACGTTTTAATTCGGCAGAATTTGTACCCCGAGAAATAATGATTTTAACGAATACTTCAATTCGAGCTTCATAACATATTTGGAGAAAGTTTTCGTGTTCTTGCCAACGACTTTCACCACTAACACTAGGTAGCTTTAGATCCATTCCTACAGAGTCTAAGTAAGGTAGAATCATAGCGAGTTGTTCCGGGCGATGTCCCCCAGATTCTAAGTATATAGGTAAACCAGTGGTTAAACTGATTTGTGGTAGGAATTTTGATAAAAACCTGGCATGGAGTAGAGGTTCGCCTCCAGTTAAGCTAATGCTATCGTGTAAGCAAGGTATATTTTGCCGCTCAACCCATTGAATTAACATGGGTAATGAAACAGGATTAGAGCAAACTTCAAAATCGCGATACCCAGGGGTTTGCTCAATTCTACAAGTGGCGGGTGCATTCCAAGTATGAGCGCTATCGCAAAAGTGGCAGCGCAAGTCACAAAAAGCAAAACGAATGAAAATTTGACGGGTTCCTACATTCAGCCCTTCTCCTTGAATTGCAGAGAAGACTTCTATCAGGCTAGCGTTTTCATTAACAGCAGTTTTGGTAGTCATAGGATGAATATCTTGGTATATAGGCGCTTAAGGATACAATAACGGAAGTTTTTTACACAAATTTCAATTATCAGGTCGGATTTTTGGTTTATCCTCATGTAGGAGCGTGACTTTCGATTACGACTCGTTACAAGACAAAATCTATGTTTCAGGCTCTATCGAATCACACCTACCGACTTTAGTTGACTTCTTGTTTTATTGTGAACCTCAAGTGGATAATATTCGATTTCAAACTAAATTTTCAGTTAATTATTTCTTATCAGCTAATAAATAGGCTAAGTTTAACGGTTTCTAAAAACTGCGTAATGTAAGTAGTAAAACATTGATATGGCAGCTAAAGTTAAAGGTTTCATGGGTAACGAACCTATAGAAGTAAATTTCCCGGTCAAATTATCAGAGGACATGGTTAGAGTAGAGGTAAGCGTTCGTTTGAGCGTCCTTGAAGCTCTAGATTTTAAGCAAACTTGTGAAGAACTGATTAATGCAAATCCAACTCCTAAAAAAATCGTTATTGATTTTGGACAGACTACTTTCATGGATAGTAGTGGTTTGGGTGCCTTAGTTAGTAATTTCAAGAATGCTCAAGAAAAAGGTATTGAATTAGTACTGCAAAATGTTACTCCTCAAGTGATGGCCGTACTGAACCTTACAGGTTTAGTTGATGTGTTTACAATTGAAGAAGGAGAACTTACACCCGAGCAAAATTCAGCGAGAAGGGAAGAGCAACTTCCCCA
>JBCCLY010000568.1:0-3456 GCA_039026655.1 Cyanobacteria bacterium P01_C01_bin.38
CCCAAGTAGGACCTAAATTTCCAGGACCTATACCTCAAAGCGTACCAGCATTGGTTGGCGCGATGTGTTTTGGTCACGCTAGAGGAATAGGTATTGTTTTAGGATTGACTAATATCGGTCGTCTGTAGAAGCGTGATAGGGTGGGGGTAGAGGGGGTAGAGGGGGTAGAAGGGGTAGAGGGGGACAAGGAGACAACGAGAAGAATAACTAACTACTTGCAACTCCTAACTCTTAACTCCTAACTCCTAACTCCTAACTCTTAACTCCTAACTCCTAACTCCTAACTATTCCCCATGCCCAATCCCCCATGCCCTATCCCCAATTCCCGAACCATAAAAGTAAAGTTTACCGAATAAGAAATCGAATATTGTATTTCATAAATTGTTTATCCTAAAAGTATAGAGCGGTTCAAAAAAAGCATTATTTTGTTATTTATGTTTTAAGTGAAAGGTTAATTTTTATTGCTTTTTGAACTGAATTTAAGAAAATATGGTTTAGGAAAACTTTTATGCAAACTAGTTCTAATTGGCGAGTAGGTTCTTTATTTGGAATTCCACTATATTTAGATCCTTTATGGTTTTTGATTCTGGGTTTAGCTACGCTGAATTTTGGAGCATCTTATCAGGAGTTGGGCACCGTTCAAGCTTGGAGTGCTGGGATAATAATGGCACTACTGCTGTTTGGTTCGGTAATTTTACATGAATTGGGTCATAGTTTGGTAGCAAAAAATCAGGGAATTAAAGTTAATTCAATTACCCTATTTTTGTTTGGTGGAGTTGCTGCTATTGAAGAAGAATCGAAGACACCAGGACAAGCATTTCAAGTGGCGATCGCCGGTCCTTTGGTAAGTATTGGATTGTTTGTTTTACTACGTTTGATGTCATATGCGGTGCCCGATACTATTGCTCTACATATGATGTTGGATGATTTGGCAAGAATTAATATAGTTTTAGCCTTATTTAATTTAATTCCTGGCTTACCTCTCGATGGCGGACAAGTTTTAAAAGCAGCACTTTGGAAAGCGACGGGAAACCGCTATCAGGCAGTACGTTTAGCAGCAAGAGCGGGACAAATTTTAGGTTATGCTGCGATAGCTTTGGGTTTGGTAATAGATTACTTAACGGGTGAATTAATCACGGGTTTGTGGATTGCTTTGTTGGGTTGGTTTGCCATCCGCAATGCTACTACTTATTTGCGTGTCAGTCTGCTACAAGAAACCTTGTTAAAAATGGTTGCTAGCGATGCGATGACAAGAGAATTTCGTGTGGTTGATGCTGATAAAAGTTTGCGTGCTTTTGCAGACGAGTATTTATTATTAAGTAATCAATTAGCAAGCAACCAACCGCAAGTCTTTTTCGCAGATAGAGATGGGCGTTATCAAGGAATAGTTTGTGTAGATGATTTGCGAGTTATAGAAAGAAGTTTGTGGGAAACTCAAACCTTACAAAGTATAGTACGTCCTTTGAATGAAATTCCCACCGTAGAAGAATCGACAAGTTTAGTAGAAGTTATTACCAAATTAGAAAAAGAAAAATTGCAGCGCGTTACCGTACTTTCACCAGCAGGAGCAATCGCGGGTTTAGTTGATAGAGGAGATATTGTACGCTCTTTAGGACAAAAATTAAATTTACGCATTGCCGACGCTGATATTAAGAGAGTTAAAGAAGAAGGAAGCTATCCACCAGGATTGCAGTTAGGAACAATCGCTAAATCTACTGTTGAGGTTAAAGGTTAAAGGTTAAAGATTTAAAGGGTTTGTAGTTGGCGATTTATCGCTTCAGAGCGCTAAAGCGCCAACTACGAACACGGGAAAAAACACTAGAAACCCGGTATCTTCGAGATATCGGGTTTCTTCAGTTGCCTATTCCCTATTCCCTGTTTCCTTATCAAATAAGTAGTTAAACAAAATTAATTACACATTGTCATTGCGAGTGAAACGGAGTGAAACGAAGCATTCAGCGTTCACCGAAGGTGCGGCTCAGCTGCGGCTCATCGCAAGGGCTGCGATTACTTCGCTTCGCTCGTAATGACGGTAAATATTTTTGTTGACTTACTTAATTGACTAAAATTTTCAATCGAATATGTAAAGTTATAAAATTATCTAGCTAACCAAATAGTGGTAATCTATGAAATCACGGTAGAGGAACGCTTTTATTTAAATTTATCAAAAATCAGACGGTCAAATGCCTTGATCCGAACGTCCGCAAGCATTGAAAAAAGGCGTTTTAGCCAGAATTCCGAATGTTTAAGGTTAAAGGTTAAAGGTTAAAGGTCAAAGTTAATAATTCCTAACTCCTAATTCCTAACTCCTAACTCCTAACTCCTAACTCCTAACTCCTAACTCCTAACTCCTAACTCCTAACTCTCCCCATCCCCTTGTCTCCCCATCCTCCTCTCTTTGGTTACACTTTACCTGTCTTCGCGGTAGCTGCTGCGAAGGCTGCTTTGATTAATTTAGAGAATATTGCAGAAAAATTATCATCGGTTTCTCTGGATTTACTTGATGAAAGTGCAGAAATTCCGATAGAGCAAGTTGCTGTTTTAGATAGTAATGCTGCTTTGGCGATCGCCCTAAGCAATCCTGGTAATAATTTAGATTTAACTAGAAATACTCCTGTTTGGGCTTTGGTAAAGTTGTCGCCGCGACAGGAAGAAATAAAAAATCAAAAAGAAGAAAAAATATTAAATCTGGAAGCTGGGGAAGGTTTGGGTAAAACTGCGACGGGGGAAGCTGCAATTTATAGCTTTGCGCGTCGTTTGTTTGAAAAGAATTTATTACCTTTAATTCCTGAAGATAAAACCTGTACGGTAAAAATTATTCTTCCTCAAGGTAGGGAATTAGCAAAACGTACTTCTAATGAAGCCTTTGGGATTTTAGAAGGTTTGGCTTTGTTGGGAACTAGCGGTATTTCTCAACCGCTTTCTGCTGCGGAACATTTGGAGGAGTTTCGCGGTATTTTACGTGAGAAGGTGAAAAATAATCCTAATTTAGTATTTTGCATTGGTGCGAATGGTAACAATGTGGCGAAGCGTTTGTCTATCCCTGAATCGATGATAGTTCCTACAGGTAATTGGTTGGGAGCTTTGTTGGTAGAAGCGGGGTTGTATAAAGCAGAGTCGGTATTGCTATTGGGTTATCAAGGAAAGTTAATTAAGTTAGCGGGAGGAATTTTCAATACTTCAAGTCATATTGCTGATGCCAAGTTGGAGATTATTGCTGCTGCGGTGGTGGAAGTTGGGGGAGATATTGAAGCTGTGCGGGCTGTTTTGCAGGTTAAGACGGCGGATGAAGCGCATAAAAAGTTGATTGAATTGGGTTTGGCTGATGCTGTTTTTGGTAATTTGGCAGAAAAAATAAGTCGGAAAGCACAAAGTTATGTGAAAAAGTATGCCGATGTGGAAATGAAAGTTGGGGTAGTTTTGTTTGATAGGAAGGGGGAGGTGATTTGTCGGCAG
>JBCCLY010000569.1:0-3454 GCA_039026655.1 Cyanobacteria bacterium P01_C01_bin.38
AATTTTCTGTTTGCAGAAGTGTTTTTTATAAATCTTTTACGAAGTGGGGGTATTTGGGTAATTTGTCAAGCAGGTATAGCGTTTTTTGCTTGATTATGATGTGCTATTTGAACTCTCCTTATTGTTAAACCTTTTGGCGCTAAAGCGCAACTACGAACAAAATACTGTGATTAAATTTACCTGTATTTCTAGAAACTATTATGCAATAATATCAGGAAGCGCAGATTGAATTATTATATTGAGAATTTATTTTAATAAACAAAAATTATAGTACATGTCCAAAGAACAATTAGCTATTACCAACTACCAATTACCAACTACCAACTACCAACTACCACTATGGTAAAAAGCGATCGCTATTCTGAATACGATACTTGGGCTTGGCTGTACAACCATACGATGGGACCGCAGTATGGTTTGGAACAGTTGAAGCCGGTTGAGCTTATGTTACTACCGCATCTATCTAAAGATGCAGATTTGCTAGATTTGTGCTGCGGTACGGGAAATTTAATGCAAGCATTATTGCAAAAAGGTTACAGGGTAACGGGTTTAGACGGTTCGGAAGCGATGCTTGATTATGCTCGTCAAAATGCACCGCAGGGAGAATTTGTTTTAGGAGATGCTCGCAGTTTTAATCTACCAGAACGTTTTAATGGAGTTGTTTCTAGTAGTGCTTCCCTAAATCATATTTTGAGCATTGACGAATTAAAAGCAGTTTTTAGTAGCGTTTACAATGCATTAAAGCCGAATGGTTTATTTATGTTTGATTTGAACCATGCAGGACAAATGCAGAAATGGTGGAATTCTCAAGTTGCAGAAGGTGAAATAGAAGACCAACTTGCTTGGTATATTACCCCAAATTATGACTCTACAAATAGAATGGGGAATTTCCAAGTAACTATGCATCAAGCTCCTACTAAAGTTAGAAGAAAAGGTGGTTTAAAAAAGTTACTGTATAAATTGTTAAGTTTGAGGTTGTTAACCAGATTTCGTCTTAAAGTATTATCTAACTTTCAACAGTGGGAGAATTGGCAGCAATCGGATATCACTTATGAAGTTAGGGGATATTATCCAGAGGAAGTAAAAGCAGCATTAGAAGAAGTTGGATTTACCCAAGTTCAAATTAAAACCATCGATGGAAAAACAGAATTAGATAATAATCATTCAGCTTATTTTCTTTGTCGTAAAGTTTAAGCAAAAAAGCACCATTATTATAATATGGCGGGCAGGGATGCTCCGCAGTTTAACGGAAAGAATATCTTCCCGTTAACTGCTCTCCACCCCACAAGAATAATTATCTATAAGGCTGCTATTTAAAATTTCAGAAATATTGAAATATTTCTAACTGTTCCCCATTCCCTGTTCTCTGTTCCCTAATCCCTTAATCAAAAATTCCAATCATCAATGACAATAACCAAAGACAAAACCGATTTACAAACCCAACATTTAGAAAATCTCATCGCATCCTATACAAAGCGAACCCAAGCATCGAAAAATTATGCTCAAACCTATCGTCAGATTTTAGCAGATAAAAGTTCTTTGGGATTGGGTTTTTCTCCAGAGTTAAAAGAGGTTTGTTATCCAGTTGTTGTGGAAAAGGCTGCTGGCTCTAAACTCTGGGATATTGACGGCAATGAGTATACCGATATTTTAATGGGCTTAGGTATTAACTTACTCGGTCACAATCCTGAGTTTGTCAAACAGGCGATCGCCACCCAATTAGAAAAAGGTTTCTCAATGGGGGGGCAAGCCGAGTTAGCTGGTGAAGTAGCTCAACTCATCTGCGAATTAACAGGATCGGAAAGAGCAACTTTCAGCAATACAGGTACAGAAGCCATCATGACTGCGATTCGCATGGCTAGAACCGTTACAAATCGCAATAAAATCGCTATATTTACCAATTCCTATCATGGACACTCGGATAATACCTTAATCAGAGCGACAATTGCCCAATATGCGAAACAAGCTGCAAGTCGTAAATTAGAAGGAAAAATTGCCAGTGGTGGTTTATTATCAGGTTTGTTAAGTCCGATACAATCAGGTTTGAAAAACAGCGTTAGTCCAAAAGGAGTTCCCGCTGCACCCGGTATTCCCAAAGATGTCGCGAAAAACGTGTTAGTGCTTGATTATGGAAATCCCCAGTCATTAAAAGTAATTGCAGCAAATAAAAATCAGTTAGCAGCCGTTTTAGTGGAAACCGTACAAAGTCGCTGTCCCCAATTGCAGCCCAGAGAATTTTTACAGCAGTTACGAGATGTAACTTCAAAGGCTGGTATCGCTTTAATTTTTGATGAAATGGTGACAGGATTTAGGATTCATCAGGGAGGCGCACAAGCTTGGTTTAACGTTGATGCGGATATAGTTACCTACAGCAAAATTGTCGGTGGCGGTTTACCGATGTCTGTAATCGCAGGTAAATCAGTTTACATGGATACCATCGACGGTGGTACGTGGAATTACGGCGACGACTCAGCACCTCAAACCAAAACAACATTTTTCGCAGGTACTTTTTGCAAACATCCCCTTGCTCTGGCAGCATCAAAAGCCGTACTGGAACATTTGAAAAATGAAGGAGTACAATTACAAGAAAAATTAAATCAACGAACATCTGAATTAGTAAAAGAATTAAATAATTACTTTGCAAAAGAAGGAATTCCTCTTACTTATACTCACTTCGGTTCCTTTTTTGCAGCAGATAATTCCCAGAGTAAAATTTCCCCAATGGCAACAAATTTAATGTCATTTCATTTACTTAACAAAGGAATTCATTTACGGCAAGGTGATAAAGGAGGATTTCTTTCCACAGCCCATAGTGACGAAGATATAAATAAAATTATTCAAGCTTTTAAAGACAGTGCAAAGGAATTACAACAAGCAGGATTTATAGTATAAGGAGAAAATAATGGCAACAATGGGTAAATATTGTAAAGCATATTTGTTAAAACAATTTCGCCAATTTGATCGTTGGAATGAAAATCAAGAAGTAAATCAAGAGCTTACAGAAGACTCGGTTTTTTATTTGCAAGAAAATTATGTTGTTACCGACGGAATTTTTAAAGATGAAAACATCATTTTTGATAATGTGACAGACGAATGGAAAGATTTTTGTCATCATATTTTAGAATTTGAAATTCCTAACTATGAAGTTGTTAGTAGTTAGTATTTAGTTTAGTTACGTAGGTTGGGCTCGCGGCGCACGAATAATATTAATAATCATTATTAAGATACAAATGCGCCGTAACCCAACATTTGTCTTGTAATCCAAGATGTTGGGTTACGACGCGAATTACATTTATTCGTTAATAATTAAATGTCGTAGTGCGTCTAACCCAACCTACAAACTACAAACTTTCCAAATGCATTCCCAGCCAGGAGACTGGGAACGAGATAACCCAACCTACAGACTGGGAACGAGATAATTCCCAGCCAGGAAACTGGGAAAGAGATAAATCAG
>JBCCLY010000570.1:0-3438 GCA_039026655.1 Cyanobacteria bacterium P01_C01_bin.38
CATGCACCAGTAATGACTACTATAGCTGAAGAACCAAATTGGACGATACAAAGATTATTCGATTTAGTCGAAGGTAAATCTCTCCAACCTTTAAAAGGAAAAGGATGGGGAAATGGTATTGTTAGCGGTAAATTACTTCCAGCCAACCTTACCGTAGCTACTCATCTTTTAGGTACGCCGATGCAGCCAGAATTGGATGGCGTAATTTTAGCAATAGAAGACGTAGGAGAAGCTCCCTACCGCATCGATAGAATGTTAACTCAATGGCGAATGAGCGGTGCTTTATCAAAGATAGCTGGAGTTGCCATAGGTAGCTTTACCAGATGCGAAGTACCTGCAAATATTCCCAGTTTTAGTGTTGCAGAAGTCTTGCGCGATCGCCTTGGTGATTTAGGTATTCCCATTGTTTCAGATTTACCCTTCGGACATCAAGCACCAAATGCAGCTTTACCCGTAGGAGTTATGGCAACTTTGGATGCTTCGGAAGGGGTTTTAAGTTTCAATTAACAATTTTCAATTAACAATTATCAGTTATTAATTATTAATTACTATTGTCTTTGTAGGGTGCGTTATAGATTAAGCGATTACGCACCGGACATAAGTGGGTGTGCAAAATTAATTGTGTCATTGCGAGCGACAGCGAAGCAATCTCAAAGTGTTGCGATGAGCCGCAGCTGAGCCGCACCTTCGGTGAACGCTGAATGCTTCGTTTCACTCCGTTCCACTCGCAATGACAAATGCACAATTAATTTTGCCTAAGTACTTATTAAGATAAGAATTCGTTGTTTGATTAATCTCTGATGGTGCGTTGCGCTGTCGCGACAACATACCCTACGATAAAAGGTTTGTAGTAAGCGTATCGCTTTATCTAAGGACTAAAGTCGTGACTACAAACTATTCATTGATAATTGTTCATTGATAATTGTTCTTCCGTAAGCGACAAAAAGCAATAGCGGGAATAACTGCTAAAATTAATGCTGTTAATCCTTGAGTTAGTAAAAATAAGGTAACATCGCGATATATTGCTGGAATTAAGTTCTGTAAAAAAGAAATTAAGAATATTGTAATACTAATAAAAAAGTACGAAATCGAAGGTACAAAAATCCACCACCATCCACCTTTTACCTGTTTTCGTAATACTAACCATTGCAATAAACCCAGCCATAAACCCGAAAATATATAGGCAGTAGTTGGTAAGATTTGAAAAATGATTGCTGCTTGTGGTGACATTTGATTTGTTGAAGCAGCCATAGTAGAAATATAGCCAATCCAAGCTGTAGAAACGGTATTTCCTACTAACCAGCCGATTGCGGTAGCAAACATCCATGACCAACCAGATATATATTTATTTAAAGGAATAGATTGATCTGCTGCGAAAATTAATGCAAATGAAATAGTAGCAATTAATTTTGCTATTCGGAACCATAATAATTCGTTTTGAACAAAATAAGCGGGTATATTCTCTCGGAGAATCTTTTCTAAAGCGAGACTGGCAATTCCTCCACCAATCCATCCTAAAGCTGTCATAAAAGTAAACAAGAGAAAAAATTCTCGTCGTTGGGAACGAGGTATGAGCAAGAAGTTTTTCTGCTTAAGGTTATATTCAGATGGACTTTGTGGAATTTTCTTAAATAAAGACGGCATAACAATTAATATACAGCACTTTGCAGTTAAATTAGGTACATTCTTCTACTCCCTACTCCCTACTCCCTCATTACGATATGTTCTGTACCTCATTAAGATGAAATCCGCTGTATGTGTTAATTACATTTCCATAATTTTGAGAGGAGTTAGTAAATTTGGAGTTATACGGCTCTACTTTAACCTTGATATTGGATTTTATAAATATAGGACTTACCTATGGGTATTGTAACTATAGTTATTGCGACGTAAGGAATCAATCCCAAACACTTTTATAATCTTAGCGAGTGTGTAAGTCCTAAAATAGTTTAAACATCAAATATAATTTTTGGAGCTTACAAAATGCTTAAAAGCGTTTGGGCTGTTGTTCGTAAAGTTTTAATTACTTTGATTTCTGATGAAGATGAGCAGGAATTTTGGATAACAGCAAGTGAAACAGCTTTAAATAAAGTTTGGGATAATCAAGAAGATAATGTTTATGCCGAATTACTCGAAAAATAATGTAATTAATAGGTTCGTAGTTGCGCTTCAGCGCATCCGCCGATCGGAGGCGCTAAAGCGCAACTACGAACAAAGAGAAATTAAACCAAAAATCCCCACACTCCAATAATAAATGCGGGGATAAAAATATTATTTGAGATTGAGGTGAGCAACAAACCCACCTTAAAATAATTACTTAGATTCGGTGAAGTCAGCGTCAATTACATCATCACCACTAGGGGAAGCACCTGCATCTCCTGTCGCACCATTAGGAGGAACTTCTCCATCAGGAGCAGCACCACCTTCGGGGGTAGCACCAGCTTGCTGATACATATTGCTACCAACTGTAAATAGTGCTTGTTGCAATTCTGGCATTACTTTTTGAATTTGCTCGTCGTCTTCTTTGGTGACGGCTTCTTTCAAGTCTTTAACTAAACCTTCAATTTTGGTTTTGTCGTCTGCGGGAACTTTATCGCCCAATTCTTGCAACTGCTTTTCTGCTTGATATGCCAAGGAATCAGCTTGGTTTTTACGATCGATTTTCTCGCGACGCTCTTTATCGGAAGAAGAGAAGCTCTCTGCTTCATTAACCATTCTTTCAACTTCGGTTTTATCCAAAGTGGAAGCACCAGTAATGCTGATAGATTGTTCCTTACCAGTACCTTTGTCTTTGGCGGTAACGTTCAAAATACCGTTTGCGTCAATATCGAAGGTAACTTCAATTTGAGGTACTCCACGAGGTGCGGGAGGAATTCCATCTAAACGGAAGGTTCCCAAACTCTTGTTGTCGTTGGACATTTCACGCTCACCTTGGAGTACGTGAATTTCTACGTTGGTTTGTCCGTCAACAGCGGTAGAGAATACTTCTGATTTCTTGGTAGGAATGGTAGTGTTGCGAGGAATAATCTTAGTCATTACGCCACCAAGGGTTTCAACACCCAAAGATAACGGACTTACGTCTAATAGTAAAATTCCGGTAACTTCACCAGATAATACACCAGCTTGGATTGCAGCACCAACAGCTACAACTTCATCTGGGTTAACACTTTGGTTGGGTTCTTTTCCTAATACGCGCTTAACTACTTCTTGTACTGCGGGAATACGGGTAGAACCACCAACTAGTACGATTTCGTCAATATTATCTTTGCTTAACTTTGCGTCGCGCAATGCATTTTCAACAGGAATGCGACTGCGATCAATTAAGTCAGAGCAAATTTCTTCAAATTTAGCGCGAGTCAGGGTTGTATCCAAATGCTTGGGGCCATCCTGAGTTGCGGTAATAAATGGTAAGTTGATTTCTGTTTGAGTAACGCTAGA
>JBCCLY010000571.1:0-3434 GCA_039026655.1 Cyanobacteria bacterium P01_C01_bin.38
ATACGAACCAAACTATCAACCAGGAAATGATGGTTATGCCTGGATTAATTGGAATCAAAATAATGTAATATATAGTTCTAATATTTTAATCGCCACATCTGGAATTAATCAGAAAGAACGCTCCCACTTAATTAGAGAAGAATTAACCCAGTCTTTAGGGCTTATGAGAGATTCTTTTAAATACAAAAATAGTATTTTCTATCAACCTTGGACTGATACTAACCAATATTCTCAACTCGATAAAACGCTTATACAAATACTTTATCGATCAGAAATTCGTCCTGGAATGAATAAATCAGAAGTTAGGAAGTTTTTGAGATAAACCAAAAAAGTAACCAACAATAAACGAGTGGCTGTCCCAACCAATGCTGTACAGGATGTCAGCTCAGCATCACTTTCTGAAACTATTACCATATAAGAATTTGCAGCTCCGGTAAAGTAAGAATAAAGTAGATTTTTTCTTACTTGGAAGTTGAAATGCTCTCGTCTGCGTGGTATCTTGCTTCAGCCCAGACTAAAGTAACAAATGCTTCATTATTACGGATGGCTACCCGTGGGGTAGCTCCCGGTTATGCTTCTGGTTTCTTTTGTCTAATGATTTTTTGTAAGTAGCTTACGTCATCTAATGATTGGGGTGCTGGGTAAACCGGGTTGTTGTGGTTTCTAAACTTGTCTAGATAAAACTCCTTCATCTGCTTTATCATCCCGATGTTCCAACATATATTGGCGTAATTCTTCTCTACTCATTGAATCAAAATCTGGGGTAGTCATTACACGAAGCTCCAATTACCGTTTTCAAAAATCACTAATTCTATCTCTTCACCTGCTAGGAAATAAATTTCTTTCGTTCTTTCCGAAACTCGAATAAGATTAATAGACTGATACATCTTAATTACTCCAACGCGCTCGGACGAAACAAGTTTTTATCTGCTCAGATGTTGGTAGTCCTATTATATTCATGATAAATACACCCCAAAAATTTACCCCCGTTATTTTCTATCATCCGCTTTCATTGCTCCTGCTGCGGTAAGCTGTAACTTGATGATTACCAGCTCCTTCCCTACTGCCAATTACGGGAACGGTATGCTTTATATAGCGGGAACTTCAGTCAGATAACCACTGCTCTAAAAGCTCATCAACTAAATCCCCAAAATCTCTTTTCTTTCCTTCCTTTATCAGTCTTATCTTGGCTGATTCATAGTTTTCTTTATTAATAAAAGTAGATATTTGAGTGTAGTTAGGATTGCTTCTCTTCCCTTTTGGTCTACCTACTTTCTTTTGAGTATTATCAGTTGAGCTATCTTCTTTAATTACAGTTTCTTTTGACTGTAAATCCTCCACTGTAGAAGATGCTTTAGTTTTTTTTCTATTCTTTAGCATTCCACTAAATTTACTTTCTTTATTCTCCGAACTCATTTCTTATTTCATCTCCTAATTTTTTATAATCACCCCAACAAGTTTTTCCTCTAGAATCTCCGGAATTTGAAACTAAGCACCCTTTTAAGCTAGCCTTTTGAAATGCTACTGCTTCTCGTATTTGAGACGAAAAAGTTGGTATTTCTGCTTCATCTAATAGCTTTCTAGCTTCTTCTCCATCTCGTCTAGGTCTTGGAGGAATTCTAGTCAATAAAACACCGTAATTTACATCATTGATATCGTCTAAAACATCAACTATTTTCATCAAAGAATCAAGGGATAGTGCGTCGGGAGTTGATGGAACAATCAACAAATCACAACCTTCTGCTAATGCCTTTAAATCTTCTGGTTCTGGAAATGCCTTAGTATCAACAACGATATTTTTATATTTAGAAGAATGCTTTAAAGCTGCTTTTTCATCACAAACTTTAAATGGTAATTCTCCACGTTCTGACCATCCAAGTGATGACCTATTTGGGTCGCCATCTACCAAAAGCACATCTGAGAATTGAGAAAAGTAAGCAGCAATATGGATGGCGGAGGTCGTTTTACCAGTTCCGCCTTTGAAGCTAGTTAGGGTGATAATCATAATTACATACTTTCATCATTGCATAATTTTGTATAGACAGTATTCTGATACCCAAAAGATATTTTTCCCTTACAACGCATGATATGGCTGAGATATAGTTTAATGTAATTATACAATTTTGTCTATATGTAATGTCATAATTAACCAATCAAGGGAGGGCATAAATGATGCTCGCTAGGTGGGTTGATATTATTATCCTTGAAAATAAAGTTATTACATGGCACTTTATATAACTCAAAAAAGGGGATGGTAAGCAAAAACTATTTTAAATTCATATGCCGTGTTTAATTTAATTTGGAAAGGAAGCATTCTTAACTTAAAAAGTATTTGAATTTGTTTTTAAAGTCTCGGTTAATCCTGGTAACTGGTTTAAGAATATGATTTAAACTTCTAGAATAATTTCTGGTCATTTTGGAACTGCGTTTTTCATATTATTTTTTTTTAAACTGTTAGTAGTTAGAGCTATATTTGATTAAAAAGATATGAAGGTTGTTTAAAAATATCAAATTAAAATCAAACCAGGACAACTCCTGGATATTATTGTTTATTGTTCTGTTAATTGTCTTCAAAGCAATTCTTTTCTTTATAAGGTAGGACAACTTTTTCAGGTTTAACTCAATTCACCACCGATAGTATTTCTGATATCAGAAAGTACTTAAGTTTTTCACGGATTAACCGGGTGCTAGACAGGGGAGACCATAAAAGTAAATATTAGTCGTACTTCGGGTTGACAGATTGTTAACAAGGGATGATTGTTTGACGACTGGTATTTATTGAGCAAGCAAGTTCCGTAGCGTCAGTCATTTTACTCATGTCTTTGACGCGGTAGATGTAATTACATAATTATACAATTTCATAATTTTGAATAGACAATATATTTATGATAATTCAAGACGTGATTCTTTGTAACGCTTGATATGGCAGTATTATAATCTTTGTAATTGTATAATTTTGTCTATTCATAATTACATAATTAGTTAGCTGCGGCTCTGGACATGGAGAGCGTCTTCATAAGCCGAAATCTAAATAGTACAAAAATACGTCACCAGAAGACAATGATTCGCGGCACGAGCTGCAAAGGCGGACTAAGCCAAAACCAAGACTTTCAACTTCATTCTTCAAAAAGTAAGAAAAGATTTTAGCGTTGTTTCTTACTTTTTCAAAAAAGCTTTGTACTTCAAAGCATCTAGCCGCCGGTGCTGTACAAGTCGGCTGCACGGTTGAGGTCTTACTCTCTTCTTATTTCTTCGCGTTCGCACGCGATGCGTGCGAACACAATCATACTGATAATACTTTTTACATACAAGTTTACGTAGTGACTTTGTATTCTAGTACGTTATTGCAGATATACATTTACCAGAACACGACCGCATACATCCTCATTGTCACCCCTTGAAGCCCAAAATGTGTAAAGCGATTTTTCCGGGGA